>JAWLDD010000148.1:0-6379 GCA_041686815.1 Candidatus Atribacteria bacterium
GAACAATCCGATATTGCTTTGGAATCAGATGAGAAATGGAATGCTTATAAGATATTTCAAATTGCGGTATTGTTCTCTTTCCTTATGATATTCATCCCCCTACTAGCCTTCGTCTATGTTTTGCTTCTTTTGATTGTTTCCTTATTCCTTACGGGAAGCATAGTAGGATTTATAAAGAGATGTAGCCTAAGATTAAGTTGATAGGATAGATTATCGATTAGTTTTATTGACTGAGGATGTCATTCACAATTATATAGAGGTGAAAGAATGAAATACGAAATCATACATCTACCAAAGGCAAAGTGGAAGGGCACTGTAATACCAATTAAATATACAACTGATAAGTATTATGATGTTGTAGTAAATAAAACAGATAATGGGTTCACTATTGACATCCAAAAGAAGGACCTCGAAGAACCAATAACACATACGCCAGAAGAATACGATTTTCCAGACAAGCTTTATCAGGATTTTTGCGAGAATGCCTTTGCTTGGGGAGTGCTAATTGACGGTGAACTAATTGCTGCCATTGAAACTGATCAAGAATTGTGGTCTAATCGCCTACGAATAACAGAACTGTGGGTGGCAGAAAAATATCAAAAGCAAGGGATAGGTCATGCTTTGATTGAGATTGCTAAGGAACAGGCAAGGTTAGAGCGCAGACGGGCTATAATATTAGAAACCCAATCCTGCAATGTTAATGCAATAGATTTTTACCAGCATGAAGGCTTTACTTTGATCGGATTGGATACCTGCTGCTACACGAATAATGACTTACAAAGAAAAGAAGTAAGGCTGGAATTTGGATGGTTTCCGGAAAAGAAGAGAAAGTTAACTAAAGAAGAAGTCGAGATCAGAATGGAAACAGAATCAGATTGGTATGCAGTAGAGCTAATGACGCAACGTGCATTTTGGAATAAGCACAGGCCTGGATGTGATGAACATTACCTTGTTCACAAATTACGCCGTCATAAAGACTATATCCCAGAACTAAGCAGGATAGCAGTAAAGGATGGGCAGGTAATAGGATGCATTATGTATTCCAAGTCCAAGGTCGTTGATGGGGAAGATGTACATGAAACAATAACTTTCGGTCCCCTCTGTGTAGATCCTGAATGGCAGGGCTGTGGAGTTGGTGAGTTGTTATTAAGAGAGACAATGAGCTTAGCTGCAAAAAAAGGCTATAAAGGTATTATAATTTTTGGGGAACCGGATTATTATCCTAGGTTTGGATTTAAAACCTGTGATAACTTTAATATTACAACTTCTAAAGGTAAAAATTTTGATGCATTTATGGGCATTGAATTAGCAAAAGATAGCTTGAAAGGTATTAAAGGAAAATTCTATGAATCAGAGATTTTTAGTAATATCACCGAAGAAGAAGTAGAGGAATACAACAAAAGGTTCCCTAAACAGCGAAAAATGAAATTTCCAGGGCAATTTAGTTAATTAATAGCAATACCAAGGAACCTGTAGAAATGAGGATGCATATGTATGATAAGATATCCATACTGTGGGACTATTTGGTCATGTCTACACCATTAAAAAAAGCGGACGTTATCATCGGTTTCGGTAGTTATAATACCGAGGTTCCAAGGCGCGCAGCGGAACTTTATCATGCAAAGTACGCAGATGTTATAGTGTTTACAGGAAAACTGGGAAAAGGGACGAAGGGGGTTTGGAATCGCACGGAAGCAGAAACATTCAGGGATATCGCAGTGGATTGCGGTGTTCCCGAAAGTGCGATACTGGTTGAAAACCGAGCGACTAATACGGGTGAGAATATCGCCTTCACCCGGGAATTATTATCTGAGGCAGGAATCCATGTCGATAAAATCATCGCGGTTCACAAGGCGTATATGACCCGAAGGATTTATGCTGCGCTGAAAAAGCAATGGCCTGGGCCGGAAATCATGACGGCATATCCCCTTTGCTCATTAGATGAGTATATGACCGCATTGACGAATACTGGTGTGCCAGAGGATGAAATTATCAATTCATTGGTGGGAGATTTTCAGCGCATGGATGTATTCGCACGATGCGGGTACCAAATCGAGATGGAGATTCCGCCCCAGGCATGGTCGGCATATAATCAACTGGTAGCTGCTGGCTATACAAAATATATTGTGTCATAATACAATAATTGAAGGAATGTGATTGGATTACCAATAGAAAGATTAGATATCTAATATTGGAAGGTTCTTTTCTTCTGAAAACTTCCTTAACAGATATTCCGCATCTACACCTTTGATATTGGAAGCTAGGATGCTGTCGGGATTAATTCCTACACGTTTAAATTGCTGATAGTATTTAAGGCTGATATCAATGGAGACGGTTTTATTGCCATTTATTGACACCATAACAATTGACAAGCTATCTTTTTTAAGAAAGGCTTCAAAGCTATCAATGCCATGGGGGTCATTTCCAAAGGGTATTATACTACGACCGATTTGCCAATCTACATAAATTCCGTACATTTTATACACATAGGGATATTGTTTTGATAATTTTTTAGTCATGAAAATTACTCCTTACTATTAATTATTTTTAGCTGGCTAGCCTGCTTGAAACCTGATGGATGTTTAGGACTTTATCGTTCAGGATTTCTAGAGCACTTAATTTGCCCCCATACACGCAGGCTGTATCCAGAGCGATTTTGTTTTTGAGTTTAACGGGGTAATAGCGGCCAGCGATATATATGGTTGGGGTATGCCCGAATATAACTGTCTTTCCCAATGAGCTTGATCTTTCATAAAAGTCTTCCCGGATCCATAGTAGGTCATGGTCTCTCTGCTCTTTGAGGCTAATGCCGTGTTTTACTCCTGCATGGACGTAGATGAAATGATCATCTTCATGATACAGAGGTAATGACTCAAAAAAGCTTAGATAATTTTCTAAAGAGTCTCCGTTTCTTGCAAAGCTTAGAAAGGTTGGCTTACAGCCGTTATATAGATAGCTGGTGCTCTTACAAGCGTAAAAATCTATGGCCATTTGTTCATGATTCCCTCTAAGCAGGACAACATGTTCTTCACCATACTTCTCCCGAAGGTCCTTGATATGGGTGATTAGCTCATAGCTCTTGCCGCCTCTATCAATGTAATCCCCTAGCATTATGAGTTTATCCTTTGTAAGATCAGGATCAATGCTGTCCATCAAGCTGCAAAACTCGTCATAGCATCCATGGGTGTCACCTATAACAAATTTTCTCATCTAAATCAGCTCCTTCTGTATTGATATAATTGGCGTTTCATTCTGATACTATTATCCTATATTTTTATAGGATACTCACTGAAGCTCAGCTTCATATTTATGGTATAATTGTCGAAGTAGTATTGACACAGGGGGGCTGAAGATGAGATCTATCAATATGAGTATCAAACTGAAGGATATTATTGTCGAGTCCTTCTTGAAAGGTGAAGGCAGATTAGACTTCGGCAGAACAAAAAAGACTTGGCTCAAAGAGGCGGATAGGGTCATAAGCTGGTTTGAGAAGTATTATGGAGGGAATAAAGATGATCGGCCACCAGGGTGCGAAGATATCTTGAATGAATCAGCTGAAATGATCCTAAAAATTAGAGATGAGTTCATGTACAATATCATCGCGGGCTTACGTGTCATGGCTAAGGATAAATATATCAATTTAATGAAGATTATGCATCTCCTTAGATATATGAACCATAAATACTCCTTTGGGTTTGATATGAGTGTGTTTCAGTATATGAAGTGGAAGGATAAAGAGGAACGCTTGCTGATGATCCTCAAATATCTCCATTCTGGGCATAGGAATAGGGACGAAATAGCAGAGGAGTTTGGCATCAGCAGAAGAACTATAGATGAAGATATAGCCACCCTAAAGGATGGATTTGAGTTTTTAGGTACTACGATGACAGTAAAAGAAGAGGACGACAAAACTACATATACATCGCCTGTCCATCCTATTTTTCTTGCATTGAATTCCGCCGAGATATATGCTATGACCGTTGGTCTCAAGCTTATATCAAAGGGTACGATATTTGAGCATGCATTAAATAGGGTTGCAGACCATGTATATCAGCAGCTATCGGATTTTGCCGAAGATATGATCGATTCTCTGCCTGAATCCAGTGAAACAGGGTATGGAAATGAACAAGTACAGTATATGAATTCCTTTGAGCTCATGATGCAGTTTGATAGCCCCTTTTGCCAATTTCTAAAGGAGCGAAAACCTTGCAGGGTCACCTATCAACAAGATGGGGAGAAGAGAAGTATTATTGGCATTTTGGGATTATCGGAAGATGCAGTCGATAGGTTTAAAAAGGTGGTTGTATATACCGAAGATGGTGAACTATCGCTTAATGTAAAGGATATATTGAGGCTAGATAAAATCTAATTGATGATAAGATTATTTTGCTCTAAATTCGTTTTGAAATAGTAGCGAATACGTTGAAATTATTAGTAAGAGCACAGGAGGACAGAGATTTTGGTTTGCACCAATGGACCTGTCCCCCTAGCATGTTACTCGTGTCATGCCTATGATTGGCGTTTAGCATTCTCAGATATAAGTTTAATAAACTCCGCTGCCAGGGCTGAAGGTATGTTATGATTCATACCAGGTATGAGGGATAGCTTTGACTGGGGAATCCGCTCAGCCAGGTCTTTAGCCGATTCGACAGGAACCAGCACATCGTCCATGCCATGGATGATAAGAGTTGGAGCTTGGATTTTGGGAAGATTATCATAACGATATGTGCTGATGAATCGATCGAAAAACACTACGGCCTGCTGACGTTGTAGTGCTGCTGGATCATAGTTCCGTTGTACGCTCCGATTTCTTCGGGCTTTGATTTCCGCTTTGTCTAGTGGATAGCCTGGACTATCCAACACATAATCGGTTTCAATCTGGTTGCGAAGGAAGTCCTCCATATCATCTGGATTTGGCGGAGCAATATGGGCAAATGCTTCAGGTTTAGCAATGACAGGTATATTGGTATTCCCGGAATCCGATCCAAGCAATACTAGGGACAATACACGATCAGGGAAATCAATTGCTATCAATTGGGCTATGGCACCACCCATGGACGCTCCCAGGAAATGGGCTTTTGATATCCCAAGGGCATCTAAAAGACATACTGAGTCTTTGGCCATGTCGCTAAGGGTATATGGGAGGGGAGCAGGCGTTCCATTGATAGCTTTCCCAGCGTCAGGTTTTGACATTTCTGCATCAGCAAATTTCGTGGATAGACCGCAGTCACGGTTATCGTATCGGATAGTGAGATATCCTGCGTCAGCCAAGCCTTCCACTAGCTCTGAAGGCCAATCAATAAGCTGCATGCCGGTTCCAGCTATGAGAATTATAGCTTCTCCATCAGCTGGACCTAAGGATTCATATGCCATGGTAATCCCATTGGATTGGGCATAGCCTGAGGTCTTAATGATATTTTTCTTCGGTATCATAATCATCATCTCCATATCAAGGGTAAACTGTAAGGTCGTTCTTTGGAAGGATTCAAATAATTGTTGTTTTTTCTAATATATTATCATATTATCAGAATAGCAACTGCTTTTCAATTTTTCGGGGGAATTTTTGTCTTTATACTTTTAAGAGAGGGGGATCCACATGAAAAATACTATGGGAATTACTAGCGTTTTCTTTATGGACCAGGAAAATGCAGATTGGGCATCAGCGATAGACGCTGGCTTTGCAGGCGCTGAACTTTGCTTTAATGGATATATAGGCTTTGATGAGATGACTGCAAAAGCTATTTCAGTAAGGCAGAGGATGGTTGCAGGTGGCATGCTACCCACTTCGGCTCATCTCCCATTTGGTACTAATTGGGATATCTCTGTGGTGGATGATGCCCAACGGGATAAGGTTATAAAAGATATGAAGAGGGTTCTAGACCAGGTAGCAGAGTGGGAAATTCCTATCTGTGTGCTGCATGCTAGCTATGAACCGATAGAAGATAACGAAAGGCAGTACCGATTGGAGTCAGCTCTCGACTCTATAAGAGAACTTTGTGAGTATGCAGAAGCAAGGAATATTCGGATCGCAGTGGAAAATTTACCTAGAACCTGTCTGGGCAATTGTGCTGAGGAGATTGATTATCTAACCCAGAAGGGTACAATAGCTGGACTGTGCTTTGATGTCAATCATCTCTTAAAGGAATCCCATGAAGAATTCATAAGCAAGGTAGGACACTTAGCTATCACAACCCATCTTTCTGATTATGATAGAGTTGATGAACGTCATTGGTTTATAGGTGACGGTGTTATTGAATGGGATAAGGTTGTAGGGTTACTACTGGATAACCTTTAGAAAAGTTCCTGAAACAAAGAAAAAGACTCATCCTCTACAAGCAAGGTCTTTAAAAGCATCCATCAATCGCTGAGGCGTTACAAA
>JAWLDD010000149.1:0-6371 GCA_041686815.1 Candidatus Atribacteria bacterium
CTGAGACAAGAATTCGATTTCTCCGATAGGCTTATTACCAGGCTCAAACGTCATAAGTCGGTATTTTGTAATGGTATACATGTTTTTGTAACTCATATTTTAAAGACTGGAGATGTGTTAGAGGCCAATGTGAATTTTGAAGAAACATCCAAAAATATAAAGCCAGTAAAAATGGATTTAAGTATATTATACGAAGATAATGCCATAGTGGCGTTGGATAAACCTGCAGGAACTGTCATTAACCCTATTGGTGCCTATACAGATAATACCCTTGCCAATGGACTTGCCTATTATTTTCATAGTAAGGGATATAAGATGAAGATTCGGCCTGTCAACAGGCTCGATATAGATACAACAGGAATTGTGGTATTTGCTAAGAATGGATTTGTACACGATAAGCTGCGTAAGCAGATGATAGCAAACCAATATCATAGGGAATATATTGGTGTTGTCCATGGCTGTCCCAAGGAGCCAATGGGGACAATAAACCTGCCCATTGCTCGGTGCTCTGACTCTATCATACTCCGGGAGATCTCTGAGTCAGGTGCACCATCTGTGACACATTATACTGTTATGGAATATTTAGATGATGCTGCCATAGTAAAATTTGTACTGGAAACAGGACGAACCCATCAAATAAGGGTTCACTGCAAAGCAATAGGGCATCCCCTCATTGGAGATACCCTATATTCCCATATACCGTCTACCTTGATTTTCCGCCAAGCCTTGCACTCATGTTATGTAGGTTTAACACATCCCATCACTGGAGAAAAAATTGAAATCGTTTCACCCATGCCTAAAGACATGCTGGAACTGGTGGAGGCTGTCGGTAAATCTTAATAATTTACTTCACCTAGGCTACCCTGCACATCAAAACCCTGCTGACGGATGACCTTGAGCATCTCTCGCCTCTTTGGTAGAGAAATAGCTAACTTATCCACCACTTGATCGCTGAAGCTATCCACCCTCCTATTGGCATCTCTTAAATCGTAATAGGTTGTCATCTCTTCATCATAATCCTTTATTTCATCCAAGTAATTATCGAAAATTTTATAGCTATTTTCAAAAACCCGAAGCCTATTTTCAAATCTAGGCTTTAGCTGTGGGTTTTGGTTGGGATAGCCTAAACCCAATCCCACTACGGGGAATGTGAGCTTGGGTAAATTTAGAATCTTACAAGTTTTTGCAGGATCGTTTAATATACTGCCAAAATATACGGTTCCTAAATCCATTGCTTCTGCTGCATTAACAACATTTTGAGCTGCTATACATGCGTCGGTAAAGCCTTGGAAGAATTTATCCATATCTGCAGCATTCCTTGTTTCAGAACCTTTTTCCTTTACAATGCTGTTATTTCTGAATTGGTCTACTATAAATACCCAAAGCTCTGGTGCCCTAGCTACATACTCCTGATTGCAAACCTCTGCTAGTTGCTTCTTAATGGATGGATCTGTTATACGAATTATAGAATAAGCTTGCAATCCGTTTGAAGTGGCAGTTCGCCTTGCAACTTCCATAAGTGTATCAACAATTTCCCTCGGCAGATCCATATTCTTAAATTCACGGATAGTACGATGCTGAAGCTGCTTTTCGATCATAGCATTGATTTGCTTTTTCAAAAAATCACCTCCAATTTGTTTTAAGTCTGTTATACCCTCGATCCCCATAAGGCTGCAATTTTTCCAGCCTTTTCTTCTCCATCTGCTTTACTTCCCAGCGTACATCCAAAACTTTGTCGGTTACCTTTTCTTCCAAAATATCAAAGCTGAAGGCTTCTGCCCCGAGTTCTTTCCAATCCCGCTGTAGTTGAGAATTTGGATGCATTCCCATTTCCAATTGATTCGTAAGAGTTAGCCACCGGTTTTTAAGGTTTGGGCTAGAGGCTATAAAAATCTTACCATTTACATTATTGGTTACTTTATATACACCCATATATGTTTTGATCTGCTTAAATTGCTCCCGCAATTCCTTCCGTCTCTGCTTATCCATATTGTCCACCCATTCCAATTGATTTTTTTGCTGCTAATACCCCATTTCCTTTAATATCCTTGACAGAACCCTCAGTCTTTCGCCTATAAGTTCACCATCACTGCTTAAGGCTTGGCTAAACAATTTGATGTCCTCATCTATCTTTTCATTGTCATTACATATAGCAACTGTCATAGCATCGCCCTGTAACCCTATCCTGTCAATAATAGGATTCTCTTGGTCATACAGCTTTTCATGACGGTAAGCTTCGCCAAAATAGAGTTGTGCCCTACAAACCAAGATCGCAAGGTCAAGCACTCTATGAAGGGGCAATTCTTCAGACTGTCTTGACCACTTATCTCCAGTATGCCTCCATACCTTAGCTGAAATATCTACCTTCCCTCTATCATTCCACTGTGCCAACCCTAAAGAGAGTCCCTTGGCATCTGAGTTATAGGCATTCCTACCATCAACATGCTCATAATTTTCTGATACAATAACTGGCTTATGTTTTAATGTAGTTGGTATTTTCATTCCATTACCTCCATGGCTATACTAATCACTAATTTAGTATATTACTAAACTACTAATCTACTGACTGATTATAAAGAATCACAATTGTTTTGTCAATATCTCCATTGCTATTTCTCAGCAAGGCTTATATGAAAATACTGTATGATAGCTCTTATGTATCCCTTTTTTACTCAACGAAAAAGCGCACACTATCATAATTTTCCCTAGTGTGCGCTTTATAAATCTATAACGCTATCTTTGTACTGCTACTAACTTATCCTCAGCTCTCATGATTGTTTCCTCGTATCGTTCAATTTTTCGATCTAGGTAATCTAAAGTCTCTTGCATATCCCTTATATTATTAATAAGCTGCTGGCGTTGTTTAACTAATATTTGCTTTCTGGTATTGATGGTTGAAGGCCCTTGCTGATATAAGCTAACATACTCAATCAATACTTTGACCGGTAGGCCTGCCTTTCGCATACATTTGATAAATTCAATCCATACGCAATCTTCTTCCGTGTAATCTCTAACTCCACTTTCATTCCTGTTGACCTTTGGGATCAGACCTACTCGTTCATAATAACGAAGTGTATCAGGTGAAAGTCCAACTCTTTTACTCACTTCTGCAATAGTCAAATCTCTACCTCCTTTAGCTATAACCTTTCTTTCCATATGATAAGTATATAACATTTAGTCATGTTAAGCCAATGACGCCGTTATTTGAACATCCCTCTTCCCTTTCATAAAATGAGGGCTGTTCAAAATATGAACAGCTCTCATTGAGTTACTTAATTGACTTATAGATTGTCTCCATCGAAATTAGTTGTGGCCAACAATTCGATGTGGTACATAGGGCTCTTCCATATAGGATATCTCTTCAGAAGTCAATTCAATTGATATAGATGGTATCGCTTCTTCCAGTTGAGATATTTTTGTTGCACCGATAATAGGAATGGTAACTGGCTCTTTCTGCATTAACCAAGCGAGAGCTATTTGGGCTCTCGGAACGCCTCGTTTTTCTGCAACTTCTGCTACCCTATCTGCAATCAATTTATCCGCTTCCGCAGTAGAATCATACTTAAATTTAGCAATTTGGTCCGTCTCTAAGCGCTTAGTCATCTCTGACCAGTCTCGTGCTAATCTTCCTGAAGCCAATGGACTGTAGGGCGTTATGGCTATCTTTTCCTCGACACAAAGGGGTATCATCTCCCGCTCCTCTTCACGATATAAGAGGTTCAAGTGGTTTTGCATGGAAACAAACCTAGTCCATCCATTCTTTTCAGCTACATATAGAGCCTTTTGAAACTGCCACGCATACATAGAAGAAGCTCCGATATATCTCGCCTTGCCTGCTTTCACCACATCGTGCAAGGCTTCCATAGTCTCTTCTATAGGGGTATTGTAATCCCATCGATGAATGATATAGAGGTCTACATAATCTGTCCCCAGCCGTTTTAAACTATGATCGATCTCGCTCATTATTGCTTTTCTTGAGAGCCCAGCTCCGTTAGGACCCTCACGCATTTGAATACAGACTTTTGTTGCTATAACTACTTCGTCTCGCTTGGCATAATCTTTTATTGCTCGGCCTAGGATCTCCTCACTACGCCCTTTGGAATAGACATTGGCTGTGTCAAAGAAGTTGATTCCTAATTCAAGAGCTCTCTTAATAATTGGACGACTATCCTCTTCGTTAAGCGCCCATTTATGTACCCATCCTTCTGGATCTCCAAAGCTCATACAGCCAAGGCATAGCTTAGATACATCCAAACCGGTATTTCCAAGTTTTACATATTCCATTTTCGATCCCCCTCCATATTTATTAAGCTAATTCCATCATTCTTTCATGTAAATCAATGCTTTTTATTTACATGCTCTTAATGCTCTCTGCAAAGTCTTTCATAATTCTCGGAATATCAATATCCTGAGGGCATAGCTCTACACATGCACCGCAATCCTGGCAAGCAGAGGGCAGGTCCGACTCCGTCATAGCGTCTAGAGTGAATCTAAGAGTAAATGGTCTATCATATTTAACCTCGTTGTACATAGATAGAAGCTTGGGGATATCCAATTCTTGCGGACATCCATCACAGCAATATCTGCAAGCTGTACAGGGAACAAGATCCACCATAGTCTCTACCACTTGGCGTAGCAAATCCTTTTCCTCTTCTGTAGTTGGATCGCTCTTGGAAAATAGCTCTATGTTCTCTTTCAAATGCTCCATTGTGGACATACCGCTGAGCACTACATGTACATTGGGTAAGGATTGAAGATACCTAAATGCCCATGAAGCTATAGAATCATTAGGTCTAGCTTTTTTCAGCATAGCATTGGCCTTATCGTTAAGAGAAGCAAGGCTGCCTCCACGGCAGGGTTCCATTACGAATACCGGAATACCATGATTTGTAACCACCTCGTACTTCCTTCTAGCGTCCTGCAAAATCCAGTCCATATAATTGAGCTGGAGCATGACAAACTCAAAGCAGTCATTCCAGTTAAGAAATCTATCAATGGTTTCAGCTCGTCCATGAGCTGAGAATCCTAAATGCCGGATACGACCAGCTTTCTTTTGCTCAAGTAGATACTCAACAATGGCTAGATCCTCATCGGTATAGAAGCCATATGAGGTTTCGCAGAGATTGTGCAGCAAATAGAAGTCAAAGTAGTCGACCCCGCATTTCTCCAACTGGTTCTCAAATATTTCAGCAGGAGAAGTTGCGTTATGACCGGTCAAATATCCCGTAAATTCCAATTGACCATTATTATAATGCATCATATGTCCTGGCATCTTAGTAGCTAAATACCAGCTATCACGGGGATACTGGCTCAGCACCTTCCCAACAAATTTTTCCGATTCCCCGTTGAGATATCCGTAAGCCGTGTCAAAATAATTGACACCGTGCTCATAAGCATATTCAATAATCTCCCTTGCCTTTTTCTGGTCTATTGGACCGCGCTGGCCAAGGGTTGGAAGACGCATGTTACCCAAGCCAAGCCAAGAAAGCTGTATACCATTAAAAGATCTGTATATCATATTATCCCCTCAATCTCTACCTTACTAAGCTTGTTAAGTATTCGACGGTTTGTGGATCATAATGTGAGAAAAATAGGCTTTCACCTTTATCCAAAGCTGCAATTAAGTCCATATCTTCTTGTGTTAATTCGAAATCAAATATATCAAAATTCTCAATCATTCTTTCCTTGCGAACTGTTTTAGGAATTACTACTACATCTCTTTGAATAAGGTACCTCAAAGCAACTTGAGCGTTGGTCTTATTGTATTTATCTCCGACAGCTTTTAGTGTTTCATCACTAAACATATTGTTTTTCCCTTCAGCAAAGGGAGCCCAAGCTTGGATTTGCACTCCATACTTCTTCATTATTTCTTGAGCCTTTACCTGCTGATTGAATGGATGTGTCTCAACCTGATTAACTGCAGGAACAATCTCGTTGAATTTAATAAGATCTATTAATCTGTCTGGATAGAAGTTGCTTACACCTATTGCTTTGAGTGTGCCTTCCTTGTAGAGTTCTTCCATGGCTCTATATGTTCCATAATAGTCATTGAATGGCTGATGAATCAGTAATAGATCTAAATAATCCAGCTGAAGTCTTTTCAGTGATTCCTCAATTGATTTCTTTGCTTTTTCATATCCTGCATTGGCTATCCACACTTTTGTAGTAATGAATAATTCTTCCCTTGGAACACCACATTTCTTAATTGCTTTTCCTACCGCCTCTTCATTGCCATAGGCCTGTGCAGTATCGATTAAGCGATAACCTACTTCTATTGCATCAAGCACACACCGTTCACATTCCTCATGATCTGGAATTTGGAACACACCATATCCCAAAATTGGCATTTTTACACCATTGTTTAATTTTAC
>JAWLDD010000150.1:0-6347 GCA_041686815.1 Candidatus Atribacteria bacterium
GAATGAAGCTGCTATACTTGCTGCTAAGAAAGGTAATGGCGCTATAGAGCAGGAAGATATTGAACGAGCCTTCTATACCGTCATAGCGGGATATGAGAAAAAGGATAGAAGCTCTATCACCGAGATGGACAGAAAGATTACAGCTTACCATGAGGCAGGTCATGCATTGATCACTAAGTTGGTAGCCCCTGAGAACAGGGTATCCAAAGTAACCATCATTCCCAGCACCAAGGGAGCAGGTGGCTTTAGTATGAATATACCACCCAATCGCATGTATTATAAAAAGAAAGACATGGAAAACAACATAAAGATAATGTTGGCTGGCAGATGTGCTGAAGAGATTATTTTCGGTAAAGAAAATATAACTACAGGTGCTTCCAACGACCTGGAGAAAGCTACTGAAGTATTGGTTGATATGGTTAGAAGATTTGGTATGACGGACAGTTCAGGTCTACTCAACTATGATGTTCTTTATAGAAATGGTATAAGGCAAGTACAAGATGATTTCTTGGATCACGCAAAAAAGAATCTAGATGATCTCTATGAAAGCGTAAAGGGTCTGCTTATGGAGAATAAGGATTTGTTGGAGGAAATAGCCAATAGCCTATTAGAAGAGGAAACTTTGGAGGAAGAACAACTTGATAGAATAATCTTGAAAGCTGCATGAACACATTCAACATCCTCCTCATAATATAAACATAGAGATATATGTATTTATATTTAAGGAGGTGCTTGAATGAACTATAACAACCTTCATTGGTATCCCATGCCAGAATGCAGATGTCCCATGGATTTCCATAGACGTTATTGGTGGGCATATCCGGGGATTGAATACGACGTGGATGATGATATGATTTATCCTATGATGTATCCTCATATATATTATAAAATATATCCTTATGTTCATAGAGTATGTGACCTCATGGATAACCCCTACGTGCCATACCCCAGTCAGGAGCAAATAGAGAGCATGGTCAATGAATGCTATGATATGTGTATGCGAGAGATGCCTGAGCTGGAAGAATATGCAGGATGTAAGGTTCCTATGAACCAAGAAGTAGGAGCACAACAATTTGTTTTTAGGCGACCTATTTTACGTGATCTAATAGCCATAATATTAATATCCGAACTGTTTAGAAGAAGGAGAAGAAGGCGCTTCTAATGTATCAATGAACTAATTGATCATATTAAAACAAGCTATGAAAAGCAATGGAGCTTCCATTGCTTTTTTTGCTATGTAAAGTTCTTTCAGAGATAACCTAAATAAAATGTCTGGATATTGGCAATAATAATGGCAAAATATGAAAGTAGGTGTCTAAACTATGATAAACAAAACCTTAACAGCTAATATTAGACCAGCTAATATAAAAGCCCACCGCCTAAGGAAAAAGGGTTATATACCTGGAGTTATCTATGGACAGGAACATGAGTCTACTCCCATAATGATTGAAGGTAAAAGCCTAAATAGGTTGCTCAGAGAGGCAGGAGAGAATGTTTTCTTTGAAATTGCTATGGAAAATGATATGAGACCGGTAAGACTGCGGGAGGTACAAAGGGATCCAGTGACCAAGGATATAGTGCATATAGATGCCCAAATCATTGATAAGGATCAAAAGGTTAGGGCATATGTGCCTATACGTATTGAGGGCAGTTCCGAGACAGATAGGAGAGGAGTAGCAATACAGCGTCAAAAGGCCACAATTCAAGTTGAAGGCCTTGCAAGACACATCCCGACCCATATCAATGTTATAGTTAAGGGATTGAAGCAAGGGGCAAGTATTAGAGTGGGAGATTTGGAAATTTCTGAAGAACTAAGCATACTAGATAGCAGAGATGATATAGTTCTCAGTGCTGTTAAGAATAGTAGACTGGGTATTGAAGAGACTTTCTTAGAAGAAGAAATGGAGCATAGGACAAACGGGGATGAAGATCAGCAAAAAGAAACAGAAGAAACTCATAGAACTGATACTCAAGAATGATTTCATTCGTATTGAAATAAAAGTCAAAGTAATGTAAACTATGATATGAAGCATTTATCCTACGCAAAGGACAACTGGTTTTAATTACATATTGAGAAGGGGTTTGAAGGGACTTATGAAATACGTTTATGCAATATTAACTGTGGTAGATAACAATCCCATTATGCAGACCTATGTTAGTGACAAGGCCATGACGGGAAGACAAATTATGGATGAGGTTATACTTACTGAAGAAGAAAGAAAGAAATATAGGTCATGGGAAGATGAAAATGAGATATTGGCAGACTTGAATAAAACCCAATCCATTAGGGTGGAAATCCAAGAAGTTGAGGTATAAAAAAGTTAGTTTTTAATCCTCTCGACATAGGTTGAGAGGATTTTATTTTATTTGTAGGATTTATCACATTTTTAGTCATTATTCTATGAAGGAAAACAGAGATAGGCGAAGAATATAATAGGAGACAAGAGATAAGTTGTATATTTGGCGATATGAGGAGGTAATGGGCTTGCAGATTAAAGCTAAGAAAAAGAAAGGTATATTGGTAGTTTCTCTGGAAGGAGAATTGGATCATCATACAGCCAGTCAAGTGAGAGATTACATGGATAATCTATTGGACGATCCAACCATTAAAAATATAGTTATGGATATAAAGGGTTTAAACTTTATGGATAGCTCGGGTATTGGAGTGTTGATAGGTAGATACAAGAAGATTTCAAAACGAGGTGGGAAGCTGGGCATCGCCAATATTAGCTCCCATATTAATAGGATTTTACATGTATCTGGTCTGTATAAGATCGTTAAAGCCTATGATGGGTTGGAAGAAGCTTTAAAAGATATGGGGGTATATTAAAATGGATAAAATAAACGAAATGAGAATAAAGTTCTTAAGTAAATCCAGCAACGAATCCTTCGCCCGTGTAACCATAGCAGCCTTTGCTTCTCAGATGGATCCTACTCTTGAGGAGATCACTGATATTAAAACCGCTGTCTCAGAAGCCGTTACCAATGCCATCATTCACGGATATGAGGATAGCTTAGGCTATGTAGAAATGACGGCATGTATTTATCCGAATAAGTTGGTTGTTGAGGTATCCGACAAAGGAAAAGGTATAGAGGATATTGAAAAAGCACGTCAGCCCCTATATACTTCTAAGCCTGAGCTAGAGCGTTCAGGAATGGGTTTTACCGTCATGGAAACCTTTATGGATGAAGTGGAAGTAGTATCAGGCATTAACCAGGGAACTAAGGTAAAAATGGTCAAGTATATAGGAAACTTGACAGGGAAAATGGAGAGAATAGAATGAAGAGGGAATATTCCCCTAGGGAAGAAGGCGACAACGGACTGCTCTCACATCATGAGACCATAGCCTTGGTAGAAAAAGCCCAGCAGGGAGAGCAGCAGGCATTGGATACCTTGGTAACTAAAAATATAGCCCTGGTAAAGAGCATTATTAAGAGGTTTTTGAACAGGGGATATGAATACGATGATCTGTTTCAAATAGGGGTGATAGGCCTAATCAAGGCTATAAAGAACTATGACGCCCAATACAATGTACGATTTTCTACCTATGCGGTTCCTATGATCATGGGGGAGATTAAGAGATTTTTAAGGGATGATGGCCTAATAAAGGTAAGTCGATCCCTAAAGGAGTTAGCCAATAAATCCATGGCAGCAAAAGAACAGCTAAAGAACACCCTCCAGAGAGAGCCCAGCATTCAAGAGATAGCAGAAGCTGTAGGCAGTGAACCCGAAGATATCGTACATGCCCTAGAAGCTAGTAGGATGCCTGCTTCCATATATGATGTGGTCTATGAGGATGACGACAATCCCATTCTTTTAATCGATAAAGTATCAAGGGATGATACTCAAATGTCTCAGGTAGTGGACAGGGTAGCCCTCAAGGATGTTTTAGCTAAGCTCGATGAACGGGAGAGATATATCATAGTAATGCGCTATTTTCACGATAGAACTCAAAGCGATATTGCGGAGGAATTGGGTATTTCCCAGGTACAGGTATCCAGAATTGAAAAGAAAGTACTGCTCAGGATGAGAGAGCTTATATAACACCTTATAGGGTGTTTTTTTTAGGATAAAATGGGCAATTGATACACATAATAACTGTGAGCCTTTGTTGAACCATTATTAAGAAAAACTTTTTTCCAATGGTGTCTTCTGAAGTATTATGAATTTCATGTAAATAATAAACTTAGGAGGACTGAAAATGGTTAACGCAAAAAAGCGAACTTACATCATAGCTTTTATAATCCTGGCATTGGTGTTGTTAGGCAGTGCTATACTTGTATGGGATCTAGTGATCAAGAACCATAAGCAACAGGATAAGATATATTCAGGTGCGAAGCTGGTATTTATCAAGCCACAGAATATTACCATAGACAACGATTATAATAATGGATAACTATATTTATTTTCAATTAAAGGAACATGTCAGGGGAAAAGTAGGACAGGACATATACTTAGAGGATATAGCAGAAGTAGCTTGTTCCGAAGACATCGTGGAAAAGGTAAAGAAGCTGGTGGTCCTATCGGGACAGAAAGAAGGCATTAACACCATAAAAGCTGTGGATATTATTAAAATGGTGAACTCTGCTATACCGCGGGCGAGAGTGTTGTTCATTGGAGCATCTAAAATATCCATCCATATGTATCGGGATGGGGATACAGGAGATAAAAATATATCAAGTTTTTTGAAAGCGGCTCTCACCAGCCTTTTGCTTTTTATAGGCTCTGGTTTAGCAATTATGTATTTTCATGCTGATGTAAATATGCACGAAGTTCATGGCACCATATATACTGCCATAACTGGAGAAAAGGCTTCCGGTTCATACTGGATAAGTATCCCTTATTCTATAGGTATCGGATTAGGAATAGCTTTGTTTTTTGGAATTCTTCCCAATAGAAAAAAGCCAAAAACACCCGATCCTTTGAAAATAGGGATGTATAAATATAAGAAGGATATAGATACTTTTTTAGAGGATAAAGTTCTACAGAAAAGTGAGGAACAATGAAGAAGATATCATTGATTATTGTTGGATTATCAGGGGGCACAGCTGTAGGTGCTGGTATATTCGCTTTATTCACTGCATTGGGTGTGGTAACCAGGATTATCGATATCGGGAAGACCCAAAGATTTGAATATCACTATAAAATTGCTATTTTGCTTGGAAGTCTAACTTCAACCCTTGTGTACACCTATGGATTTAACATAAAGTTAGGCAAGGGTTGGTTAATAATATCTGGATTGTTTATGGGTATTTTCGTTGGCATGGTGGCTTCAGCATTGGCAGAAGTTATAAATGTAATACCTTTCTTAACTACATATATGGTAATAGACAGATGGCTCTATCTATTGATCGTTGGGCTGATTTTAGGCAAGGTAATAGGATCCCTATTATATTGGATTCTGCCTGGGTTATATTAAATCTTAGGAGGAGTAGGAAAGAATGAAAAAAGGATATCATAGAATTCCCATATTGGAGATAGAAGGTAAAAACTTAGAGGAAAAAGAAACTAGGCATGATTTAGATACTAAGCTTGTGGAGGATAGAAGCGCAAAGAATAATCATACTGGTTCCAGCAATAATGCAAGGGATTGAACATCCAAGGAATAGAAAACGGGTGTTTAGTCATTGCGCATAAAAGTCAATATTATGAAGATAATATCTTGAGGGAGGAACTACAATGGATTCTATAAGTGTTAAGCAAAAAAAAATAAACAAAGACTATCAAGATTATGCAAACAGTCTAAGTCCAAAATCCAAAATATTACTCAACTGTCCAAATGCTTTTTTGGTGGGAGGATTAATAAGTACCATTGGTCAAGTTATAACCAACATAGCCAAGAATTATTATAACATGAGCAAAGAGGATGCAGCTACTATTACATCTATAACTCTCATATTTATAGCTGCTCTGTTAACTGGCCTTGGGTTGTATGAAAAGATTGGTAAGAGAGCCGGAGCAGGATCCGTTGTACCCATAACGGGATTTTCCAACTCAATAGTATCCCCTGCTATGGAACATAAGAGAGAAGGATATGTTTTAGGAGTAGGAGCCAAGCTCTTCTCTATAGCAGGACCAGTTTTAGTATATGGAATCAGTACATCTGTGATTGTAGGACTAATACATTATCTTTTTGTTAAATGAGGGATATGAATGTTTGCAAAGAATAGAGTAGGCGGACAAACTATTTGTTTTACTCAAAATCCACCTAGGATAGTTTCAAGTGCTTCAATAGTTGGCAAAAAAGAAGGCGAAGGACCACTAGCTGAGTATTTTGACAAGATTTTGGAAGACAACCTTTGGGGTGAGAAAAGCTGGGAGAAAGCCGAACGCAAGATGTTTATAG
>JAWLDD010000151.1:0-6333 GCA_041686815.1 Candidatus Atribacteria bacterium
GGCAGCACTATTTTCTTGCTGCCTACCAAACTGATAATTAGGGACAGCTGCAGCAAGCCTCAAAGCGACAGCTATAACATTTAATAAAGCCCATGTATAAAATAATACCAATTTATCAAGGAGGGTAAAATATGTTAAGAGTTGCAATGCTAAGCTATTGGCATGTACATGCCTGGGACTATACCAGACAGCTAATGGCACGGGATGATGTAAAGATTACTGCGGTATGGGACGAGATCCCTGAAAGAGGTGAAAAAGCCGCAAAGGAAATCGGAGCCGACTTTGAGGCTGACCTTGAAGCCCTTCTCAAAAGGGACGATGTTGATGGAGTAGTTATAGATACTCCCACCAACATGCATAAGGAAGTTATGATAGCTGCTGCTAATGCAGGAAAGCACATCTTTACTGAAAAAGTTATGGCTATAACCCTAGAGGAATGTGAAGAGATAGCCGATGCTGTTCGTAAGGCTGGAGTCAAGTTTTGTATCTCCTTCCCCCATCGCACTATGCCTCATAGCCTCTTCGCAAAAAAAGTTGTGGATGAAAAGCTCATTGGCGATGTTACTCTGCTTCGCATAAGAAATGCTCACAATGGATCCGTTGCTGGATGGTTACCAGATCACTTCTATGATCCAGTAGAATGTGGTGGCGGAGCCATGATTGATCTAGGAGCTCATGGCATGTATCTGTCTAGATGGCTGCTGGGTGAGCCAGTTCGAATTACCTCTATGTTCAACAATTATATCGAAAAGCCTGTAGAGGATAATGCAGTAAGTGTCATAGAGTTCAAGAATAAGGCTATTGCAATAAATGAGACCGGGTTTGTAACATCCAACAGCCCATTCTCCCTGGAAATACACGGAACAGAGGGCACCTTATTTATAGGAGGATCTGAGGACAAAATTAGGTTAATATCCAACAAGACTGAAAGCCAAGTTCCCGGTTGGATTACCCCTACCCAACTGCCTGAAGCATTGCCCAGTGCTATAGATCAATGGGTAAACGGGATACTACATGATGGAGAGATAATATTTGGCTTAGAGGATGGGATTGGTCTAACTCAGCTTATGGAAGGAGCATATAGATCCTATAGAGAGAAACGAATGATTGAGTTCTAGTTCAATAGAAAGGAGTACATTTCATGAAACAGGTTTATCACGGTACCATGAATGACTGGGAAAATCATAAGCTATTGCACCGAAACAGGCAGCCCTCTCGTGCATATTTCATTCCATATTCTGCACAAGAGGATGCCCTTACCTTTGAAAGGCAGCGGTCACCATGGTTTAAACTGCTAAATGGTATGTGGAAATTCCACTATTCAGCTTCGCCGACACAAGCTCCAGAAGAATTTTATAGGGAGGACTACGATGTAAAGGAATGGGACGATATAGAAGTTCCTAGCTGTTGGCAGTATAAAGGCTATGGACGACCCCATTACACCAACATAATGTATCCTTTCCCTGTTGATCCTCCTTTCGTACCCGATGAGAACCCTACTGGCTGCTATCGAAGGAACTTTTACATACCCGAGGATTGGGACGGACGACAAGTGTTCTTGCGGTTTGAAGGGGTAGACAGTGCATTCCATGTTTGGGTTAACGGTCAGGAAGTTGGATTTAGCAAGGTTAGCCGTATGCCTTCCGAGTTTGACATCACCTCCTTTATAAGGACAGGGAATAATGTGGTGGCTGTGCAAGTGTATCAGTGGTCAGATGGCAGCTACTTAGAAGATCAGGATATGTGGTGGCTTAGCGGTATATTCAGAGATGTATACCTATTGTCCAGGCCAAAGGTCAGGATTCAGGATTTCTTTGTGAATACAGATCTGGACGATGAATATAAAGATGGAGTGTTAAGGGTAGAGACCAAAATAAAAAATGATGGCTGTGATCAGTCAAAGGACTGTCAACTAGAGATGGTCTTGCTGGACAGTTTTGGCAAACAAGTTGGCCAAAAGGTTAGTGCAAAGGTCGCTGATATGGCTGCCAAGGATCTATCCGTATTAGAATTAAAACTACCTGTTGGCAATCCTGAGAAATGGTCAGCAGAGCATCCCTATCTGTACAAGATGCTGCTTACCCTCAAAGATGGTCAAGGCAATGTATTAGAGGTTGTAGCTTCCAAAGTAGGATTCCGCACCATCGAGCTTAAGGACGGGGTATTCTTGGTAAATGGTGTGCCCATCATGCTCAAAGGTGTTAACCGTCATGATCACCATCCTGAAGGTGGAAGGACTGTGCCATTGGAGGCTATGTTGCAGGATGTATTAATCATGAAGCGACACAATATAAATGCGGTACGTACTGCCCACTATCCCAATGATCCTAGATTCTACGATCTGTGCGATGAGTATGGGCTATACGTTATTGATGAAACCGACCTTGAAACTCATGGTTTTGAGTTCACTGGAAATATAGATGAGCTAAGCGATAATCCCGAATGGGAGGATGCCTATGTGGATAGGATAGAGAGAATGGTGGAGCGAGACAAGAACCATCCCTCCATCATAATGTGGTCCTTGGGCAACGAATCAGGCTTTGGATGCAATCACGTAGCCATGGGCAAATGGGCCAAGAGCAAGGATCCTAGCCGATTAATCCACTACGAGGGAGAGACTAGGCTCTGCTTCAAAGGGCAGAAAGACCAGATCAAGGTAGCCGACGTATATAGCACTATGTATACTTCGGTTGAAGAGATGATTGAAGTAGGCCAGAGGGAAGATTTTGATCATCCCCACATCATGTGTGAGTATGCTCATGCTATGGGCAACGGCCCTGGCGGACTTAAGGAATATTGGGAAGCCTTCTATACCTACAGAAGACTTCAAGGCGGATTTATTTGGGAATGGATCGATCACGGTATTCCCAAGGAAACCGAGGATGGGGTTAAGTACTACGGCTATGGTGGGGATTTCGGAGATTATCCCAATGACGGCAACTTTATAGTTGACGGTCTGCTTTTACCCGATCGTACACCCACTCCAGGCTTAACAGAGTACAAGAAGATAATAGAACCCGTTGTGGCGGAGGAGATTGACCTTAAAGAAGGAAGGATAAAATTAACCAATCGCTACGACTTTATAGGTCTAGATTGCCTGCAGATGGCTTGGAATGTCATGGCTGATGGAGTTGTACTTCAAAGTGGAAAGCAGCCCATAGGCGATATAGCTGCTGGGGATAGTGGTGAGATAACCGTACCCTTCCGTATGCCTGATACACCGAAGCCGGCAACCGAATACTGGCTAAATCTGCGCTTTGTACTAGCCTATGATACAAATTGGGCTAAGCAAGGCCATGAAGTAGCTTGGGCCCAGTTTAAATTGCCAGTGGAAGCACCTGAAGCTAAACCTGTATGCATACAGTCCATGCCCTCTCTCAAGTGCCAGGATCTAGGCAAGGAACTGCGACTACAAGGTGTTGACTTTGAATTGGTATTCGACAAGGTAGGTGGCGTTATAAAATCCTGGACCTATGAAGGTATGGCAATGGTAAACAAGGGACCAAGGCTAAACTTCTGGCATGCTCCTACCGATAATGACAGAAACTCCATAGATGATTGGGAAAAAACTGGACTTAGGCACTTGACCCATAGAGTAGATGAGGTAGAGTGGGACCTTAGTAATGACAAGGTAGCTGTTATTAGGGTAAAGAGCCGTATAGCTCCACCTGTATTGAAATGGGGAATAGATGCTGAGTATCTATATAAAGTATACGGCAACGGAGATGTTATATTGGAGGTAAAAGGAGTTCCTCACGGCGAAAAGCTGCCTAACATGCTGCCTCGTATAGGGCTACAGATGACCATACCCGGAAAGATGGACAAAGTAGCTTGGTATGGTAGGGGACCTGGTGAATCCTATCCCGACAGCAAAATGGCAAATGCTTTTGGAGTATATAATTTAGCGGTGGATGAGCTGTATACCCCCTATACCTATCCTCAGGAAAACGGGAACAGGAGCGATGTGAAATGGGTATCACTGGCTACTGTCTCAGGCGTAGGCCTATTGGCCGTTGGCATGCCTCAATTGGATTTCAGCGCTCATAGGTTTACCACTGAGGATCTGGAGAAGGGAAAACACACCTGTGACCTTATACCTAGGGATGAGATTACCCTCAATCTAGATTACAAGCATAATGGCTTGGGCACCGCAAGCTGCGGACCGGGACAGTTACCTCAATATCAATTAAAGCCTGAAGAGTTTACCTTTGCTTTGAGGCTAACACCCTATACAAACCATGGGATTTCTCCTATTGATTTGGCGAAAAGGGTTATCAAATAAAGAAATGTTACACTCTTTTGTGGGAGCAGGGAAATATATTCCCAGCTCCCTATTTTGTTCTTTATTTGTTGCTATATATTTGATATAATGCCAAGGAAAGCATGGATTTAAAGGAATATGACTAGGGACACCAACAATCATAGAGGGGGATATAGGATAAATGAGCCTTATAGTACTGGATTCAATTGATTTTAAAGTTAATACCGATGAATTGCTGAAAAAGCTACACATGGATGAGGATAGCGATGATGTGGAGGATGTATTGAGGTTTGCTCAAATAGCCAGTGAGATTGGCAAACCCAAAGTCATGTACAAGGAATCCATCATTGACCTAAAGGGTCAAGATTATGTTATAGTGGATGGCATAAAATTTAACAGCAGCATTATGAGGGTGAATCTGGATTCAGTGGACAGGATATTTCCTTATATATGCACCTGTGGCAGTGAATTAAGTGAATGGTCCAAATCTCTAGATGATATGCTGGAGCAGTATTGGGTAGACAAGATCATGGAGATGGCCCTTCAAAGAGCGGTACAAGTCTTTGAAAGCCATATGGAAGCACAGTTCAAACTGAGCCATACATCCAACATGAACCCCGGTTCTCTGGAGGATTGGCCAATCAGCCAGCAAAAGGAACTCTTTGCCCTTTTGGGAGATCCCTATAAGGACATAGGAGTAGAGCTGACCGACAGCTATTTGATGTTACCCATGAAGTCCGTGTCCGGCATTCGTTTTTCCTCTGATGTAGACTTTGTTAATTGCCAGCTCTGTCCTAGAGAGAGATGCGAAAACCGCAGGGCAGAGTATGACCAGAACCTCTACGATCAAAAGTACACAAAATAGGTCTAAAATAAAGCTGTATTTTTAGAATAAAAAGGGGAAGTCACTGTATATTCAGTACTTCCCCTTACTAATGTCATAAAATCAATATCTTCCATAGGTTTTAGCTACATTTATCATTACCCTGGCATTGTCTAAACTAGCATTGGACGGATATTCACATCCCGTTGCTAATATAAATCCACCATCTTTTTTCAGGGTATCTATTTCCTTCTTGCACTCTTCTTCCACCTCTTGGGCAGTAGCTGTCATAATAAAGCTGGGCGGAACGTGGCCTATGAGGGTGGTCTGGTGACCGTACTTCTCCTTGGTATCGGCAAAGGATGTGCAGTCATCGGGAACATGCAGGAATGAAATGGCCTGAGGGCGCATTCTTTTGATCTGAACATCAAAATAGATGCCTGTTCCGCAATTGTGGATCATGACCATGCAGCCATTGTTATGCACATGGTTTGCCAAACGTTCCATATATGGGCCTTCCAGTGCATCCCACAATTCCTTGCTCATTATGGATTGTGAAGCATACAATGTATCAAACATAATAGCATGGACCCCGGTCTCCATAAGAGCTGTGCAGTATTCCATAAGGGTCTGGGTAATGGCTTCCAGCGCTACGTGTACTGCATCTGGATCGTCTAGGATATCCATGAACATCTCCTGCTGTCCTCTCATCATACTGGCTATGCCAAGAGGTCCAAATACAAATGCTACCACTGGCTTTTCCTTGCCCTTGGCTTTCATGAGCAAATCGCATAAGCGAATATGCTCGCTCATCCTATGGGTTTTTCTGGGGTTTATAGGCTCAACTTTGGAGTAATCTTCAATGGATTTTATAACCCTATCAAATCGTGAAGGACGAGCGGCTTCATTTTTGGGATATTCAACCTTTTGTCCAAAATCCGCTGCCTCTACGGACAGATCCACCAATGAGCATATAACATCCACGTCAAGGTCTTCCGTTGCTTTAATTATGGATTGGGCGCACAGATCCGTGTCTTGACACCATGTGGCATAGTCGATGCCGGTATAATGTCGTGAAATACTGTTGATAAGGGGGTAGACCGGAACATGATCAGCTTCTTTGTGTTGAAGTATTAAAGATACTCTTTCAAGAGAATTCACGTTTATTCCTCCTCATTTATATATAATAATTTAACCTTATTAAATTCAAGGGAACACGATTTAGTTTTCCTACCTGTACTCTACCATA
>JAWLDD010000152.1:0-487 GCA_041686815.1 Candidatus Atribacteria bacterium
AGGCTAATAAACAACTAGTCAAGATATCTTCAGTTCAAAACTATCATTTAAAGAGGTGATGTAAGTGAAGAAAGGTATAAATATCTGGTCTTTTAGAGGAGGACTCTCACCCAGGCAATATATTGAGATGGCCAAGGATGCTGGTTATCAGGGCATTGAATTCGCTCTTGATGAGACGGGTATAGTGAACCTTAATAGCAGCCAAGAGGATATAAAGGAGTTAAAGCGCATTGCAGAGGGAGAGGGCATTGAGACTCCTAGTTTGGCCAGCGGTCTTTATTGGAAGTATCCTATAACCTCTAACGATAAAGGGACAAGGGAAAAGGCCAAATCCATAGTACGCAGACAGCTTGATATTGCAGCGCTGTTAGGAGCTGATACAATCTTGGTGGTTCCCGGCCTTGTAGGGGCTACATTTTTACCCGAAGACCAGGTGACTGAGTATGATGTGGTCTATGATCGCTCTCTGGAAGCATTTTTAGAGCTC
>JAWLDD010000152.1:497-6221 GCA_041686815.1 Candidatus Atribacteria bacterium
TTTTACTTGCTCGGCATACTCCTTGAGCTCTAAAAGTATACATTGGACTGGAAAACGTTTGGAATAAGTTTCTATTATCTCCTATTGAGATGAGGGACTTTATTGACAAGATAGACAGTCCCTATGTAGGGGCGTATCTAGATGTAGGAAATGTGGTAAACTTTGGCTATCCTGAGCACTGGATTAAGATATTGGGAAGCCGAATTAAAAAAGTTCATTTCAAGGACTTTAAGGTTAGCGTTGGCAATATAAACGGCTTTGTGGATCTATTATCCGGCGATGTAAACTATCCTGCAGTTATGGAGCAGTTTAAGAATATTGGTTATGATGACTATGTAATTGCAGAGATGGGAGTATACAAAGACTATCCGGATCAAACCATCTACACTACATCCATTGCTATGGATAGGATTTTAGGAAAATAAACTATAAAATCAAAATATATAAGGAGGAATACACATGTTAAAAGTAGGATTAGTAGGAATAGGTTTTATGGGCAGAGGTCATCTGGATATTTATCTTCAGTTAGCAGAAGAGGGCTATCCCGTAGAACTAGTTGCATTGTGTGATATCGATAAGTATAAATTTGAAGGCAAGTTTTTGCCTGGCAACCTAGATGTAGGTAATTTAAAATATGATTTCTCCAAATATAATCTATACACCGATTTAGATGAAATGCTGGAAAAGGAAGAACTGGACTATGTTGATATAGCTCTTCCCACCTATCTACATGCTGAGGCTACCGTAAAGGCTTTGAACAAAGGCATACATGTACTATGTGAAAAGCCTATGGCACTTAACACGGAGGAATGTCAAGCTATGATCGATGCAGCCAAGGCTAACAACAAGAAGCTTATGATAGCTCAATGTCTGAGATTTTGGCCTGAATATGAGTATCTTAAGAAATGTGTAGACAGCCAAGAATATGGTAAAGTAGTAAGCGGCTACTTCTTTAGAGGGGGTACAACTCCTAGATGGTCCTATGAAAATTGGCTGCTGGATAAAGAAAAGAGCGGTGGAGTATTACTAGATCAGCACGTACACGATGTTGATATAGTCAACTGGCTCTTCGGAACTCCTAACAAACTGACAACTGTTGGCAGCAACGTATTTGACGGCAGCGGTTACGATGCAGTTTCTACTAACTATATATACGATGATATGGTTATTAACGCTCAGGATGATTGGACCATAAACAGCAATGACTTTGGATTTGCCATGACCTTTAGGGTTAACTTTGAAAAAGGCACTCTAATTTATGAAGGTGGAAAATTGACTGTATATCCCCATGATGGAAAAGCCTTTGTACCTGAGGTAGGCAATGAGTCAGGGTATTATAGAGAAATCAAGTACTTTACTCAGGCTATAATTAATGATACGCCAATAGAAGTAGCAGATGTTTATAGTACTATGGAAACTATCCGGATAGCCAACGCAGAGCAAAGGTCAGCAGACAATCAAGGAGAGCTAATAGAGCTTTAATAGAAAGCTCCCAGGACAATTTGTGTAATCACAAAATTGTTATTTAAGGATGGATAAATTTTATCCATCCTTAAATATTTACTTTAAAACAAACAAGCCAAACCTTCATATACAAGTTTGAAAAATTTGGATATAAAGTAATGCTGCTCTTTTAGGATATAATACTTAACTAATGTAATAAAAGTCCTATTTCAATTAGATATAAATGGTTATATATATCTAATGATGAAAAAGGAGGACTGTATGAAGGGACTTAACTTTATCTTTATTTTAATGGGATTTATATTTACGGGAGTAGGACTAGTTGGCGTTGTTATCCCTGTACTGCCAACAACTCCCTTTATAATACTTGCATCCCTATGCTTTGCCAGGGGTTCAGATAGATTCCACAGATGGCTAAAGGAGACAAATGTTTATAAAAACTACGCTGAGGACTTTATAAGGGAGAGATCCATGACCTTTAAGAGAAAGGCAAAGCTTATGATAATCTCCGATTTAATGTTAGCTTTTCCTCTTATCAAAATAAACAATCCCTATTCTAGAATACTTATTATCTGCATAATAATATGCAAATATTGGTACTTTATATTTAAAATCAAGACCAAAAAGGAATAGAATGGCAACATATACCAGTAAGGGTTTGTTGCTTATAATGCAGGAATTCTCATGAAGTTCGTAGAATATGGTATTTAAAATATATATAAGAGGAGTGAGCATCGTGTGGAGTCCTGATAGATATTTAAGAAATTTATACGAGAATTCAAAGCCTAAGTTCAACTTTGACGTTAGACATATGGACGAATACACCAGGTGGAGGGATGGACTGAGAGAGACCTTTGCCAGGGATTTGGGGAATTTCCCCAAACATAAGATTGAGTTAAATGCCAGGACTATAGAGGAAGAAAGGGAGTATGAGGATTATACACTAGAGCGAGTAGTATATGACGGTGACGTGGATCTACCAATCCCAGCTTATATACTAAAGCCTAAAAATAGACCGGGAAAGCTTCCAGCTATAGTAGCCTGTCATGGCCATGGCTATGGTAGTAGGGAGATTATTGGTCTAAATCCAGACGGTACCGACAATCACGGTGATCCCGGATATCAAAAAAATTTTGCCCTAAAGCTTGTGAAAAGGGGTTTTCTAGTGATTGTACCTGATCTTCTTGGGTTCGGGGATAGACGAATGGAGGAGGACAGGCACAAACATCCCAATGAAAGCTCATGTCATATGATTTCTACATACCTTTTAATGATGGGCAAAACCATGGCAGGGTTAAGGGTTAACGATATTATGCGTACCATAGATTATTTGGAGACAAGAGATGATGTAGATGTGGACAGAATAGGATGTATGGGTATATCCGGTGGAGGTTTGGTTTGTGGCTTTGTTACTGCACTGGACGAGCGAATAAAGGCAGCGGTAATTAGCGGTTATACCAATACTTTTAGAGATAGCGTTATGTCGGTCTTTCACTGCGTAGACAATTTTATTCCGGGACTGGTTAACAATGCCGAGATGCCGGATATTTTAGGCCTAATTGCCCCAAGACCATTGCTCATCGAATCCGGGTCCAAAGATCCCATTTTCCCAATTGAAGCAGCACAAAGAGCTTATGAAAAGATAAAGGATATATACAGATTCCTAGAAGCAGAGGATAAAATAGATTCTGACTTCTTTGAAGGAGATCATGAGATATCCGGTGCCAAAGCATACGATTGGATGGAAAGATGGTTGGGTGTATAGCACCTATCTGTTCTTATAGTAGAACACTGCCAGTTGGGTTCTATCCCTAAGCATAAGCTTTTCCAGAATGTTGGTTAAGCTGTTTCTTACAGTACCTTCGCTTAGATAGAGCCTGCTGGCTATTTCTTTATTGCTTAGGCCTTCAGCCACCAGGATGATTATATCAAGCTCTCTTTCCGTTATGCCAAATTCAGAAAAATCCACCTTATTGCTGCTGTTTATAAGGGTGGGTATTTTTGTTACTATATCCTTCCCAAAAACGCTGTGCCCAGCATAGACGGCTTTTAGGGAGGGAACAATACTTTCAAAATTTTGCTTTATGATATAGCCTTTAGCTCCCATGTTCAATGCCTTAATAATGTACTCATCATCGGAAAAGGTGGTCAGAAACAGTATCTTTGCCTCTTTGTCCCCTTCTAAAATGACTTCTCCAGCTTCTAAACCGCTCATATTTGACATTCTGATATCCATAAGCATAATATCCGGTTTGTGCTTATTATAAAGCTCTATGGCTTCATTGCCATCGTAACCGATGCCTACCACTGTAATATCCTCATCCGCTTCCAAAATGGTTTTTAGGGATATACATACCAATTTGTCATCATCTATTACAACAACTCTCATGCCTATACAGCCCTTTCAGAATTCTTAGTAATGGTTATTTTTAATGGTTATTTTTTTGGTATAGATATAAATATTCTAAAGCCTTTGCCAAAGCTTATGTTTACATTTCCCTTCAATGCAGCCACTCGATCTTCGATATTGTTTAATCCAATACCCTTCTTTATCTCATAGTTTGTGTCTATTATATATCTATTCTGGGTCTGCAGGTCTTTTGGCGTACCGTTATCTTGTACTATCAGCTGATAAAGTCCGGGATGCTCTCTAATGGTTATGGATACCTTTGTGGCATTAGAGTGCTTAATTATGTTTGCTAATGCTTCCTTAACCACCGAAATAAAACAATACTTAAGTTCTCTATGGGGGTTGGTTTTTACGTCATAGTCAAAGGTAATGGAGAAAAATTCTATGCTATCGATTAGCTTTTGTATTTCAGTTTGTAGATCTATGGATTCCTCATGCAAATTATGTACACTTTTTCGTATGTTGTCCATGGCCTCTACCAGGGTATCCTTTACAGAGCTCAGGCTTTGCTCAATATTCTCATCCTTGTTTACGGTAAGCAGTGCTGCCACCTGGAGAATGGATCTAGAAAGAATATGGCCTACATTATCGTGGATGTCCCGCGCTATTCTGTTTCGTTCATTGAGGGTAGCTAAATTGATTTCATAGTTTTGCTTTTCCATAAGGGATTTGTTCTTCTTTTCAAGTTCCAAAGACATCTCTTTTGAGTTGTATTGGAGATTGTAGTATTCCCTTTTCATATTTTGAAGGGAGAGAGTGCGAAATTTAAGTGTGTATGCAACAACTATAAAAGCAGCTATTGAGAGCTTTGATAGGGTTAGGCTATTAGCTAGGTCTATGACAAATGGAAGTAGTAGAAGGATCCACAGCCATTTGACCCTTATAAAAAAGATATCATAGCAAATGAGGGGCAAAAAGTATAAAAAAGATGGGTCATAAAAGCAAGCAATGATATAGGCAAAGGTGATACAAAGTACGATTCCATTCTCTTCAAAATAGCTTAGTAGAGCACTCAAAATAACAACCACTAAAATAGGAATAACCATATATACGTGATCTGATGTGGGTATATACAGCACCAGGCCTATGGCAAATAAAATAAGTTTGTCAATCAGCTTATCCATGCTATTATCAATCTCCTGTGATGCAGGAATAGAGTTATACACTGTAATTATACATTAACATTAGCATAGATTTTTTCACTTATCAAGTTTCATTAATTACATTTGTCACATTTATTAGGAGTATAATCACTTACAAACACAATGTATACAGGATAAAATACACATTGAGAAAAGGTGTTGGAACACTAACCAATCACCAAGGACTTTGATTGGAGGTTTCTAAATGGTAATAAAGGTAGAGAATTTGACAAAGAGATATGGCGATCTATTAGCACTGGATCATTTTAGTTTAGAAGTATATCATGGAGAAATTTTTGGCCTGCTGGGACCAAATGGGTCAGGCAAGACTACAGCCATAAACTGTATACTGTCTTTGCTGAAATTTGATAAGGGAACCGTTGAAATCTATGGCAAGCCCATGTCACCCGATGCTTATGACATAAAAAAGGATATCGGGATTATTATGCAAAACGTTGCAGTCTTTGAGGAGCTAACGGTGTATGAAAATGTTGATTATTTTTGCGGTCTATATATAAAGGACAAAAGTATTAGACCAGACTTAGTAGAACAAGCAATAGATTTTGTAGGTCTTCAGGATTTTAAAAAGTTCTATCCTAAACAGCTAAGCGGAGGACTGCTTCGAAGGCTTAATATTGCCTGTGGGATAGCCCATAAGCCAAAGCTGATTATTTTGGATGAACCTACCGTTGCAGTTGACCCCCAAAG
>JAWLDD010000153.1:0-6192 GCA_041686815.1 Candidatus Atribacteria bacterium
CATTTGAGCTCCAGCTCAGCTATGACTTGGGACAGACTGTGGAGCTCTTGATCCAGCCTTTGCTTGGACTTCTCTGTTGTTGCCAATGTATTTTCGATGTTTTGTAGCCTGTCGATAAAGGGTTTTACATTTGATGCTTTTTTAGATCTATCCAGTCTGTCCTCTTTGGATGTAAACAAGTCCTTTTGGGCAAGCTTATCTTCATATTCCTTGGTTGCCTTTTGAAGCTCTTGGGTTAGATTCCATATATCCCTATATGATTCAAGGTTTTTTAGAGCTTGATTGTACATCCCTTGTATATTCTTTACATCTTCGCTCAATTGCTTTTTCCGCTGGTTTAGTTCTTCGAGTTTTTCCTTGTCTATATCCTCATAGGAAGAAAGCTGTCCCTCCAACCTCTGCATCTGTTCATTCTTTCTTCTTTGGTAAGCTGTAGCTTTGTCAGATAATATGTCACCGTATTCCTCCAGCCCAAAGATGCGTTCCAGCATTTCCCGTCTGGGTTTCCCTTCAAGCTGCAAAAATTCACTGAAACTTCCCTGGGGAAGTACTACAGATTTCATAAAGTCCCCAGCGTTTAATCCTATAATATCCCTAAGGACTTGGTTGGTGGTAGTTACCTTATCCCCTAGTACCTCTTTATTGGGCTTATGGGTGATATCACAGACTATAGCCTCAGAGCTAGTGCCTCCGGTTTTGGTCTTTTTTACTAAACGTTCTACGCTGTATACCCTTCTGCGGGATGCAGTTCCCAGTTCGAACTCGAAGTATACATATGCACTATCGGCTTGGGTATTGATGATGCCCGCAAGCTTCTTGCCTGAACATCGGGGTATCTCACCATACAGAGCTAAGGTTATGGCATCCAAAATGGTGGATTTACCGCTTCCAGTTGGGCCAAAGATACCGAACAGCCCGTGTTCCATTAGGGTTTCAAAATCTATTACCTGTTGGTCAATAAAGCTATTAAGCCCCTTGATCTTAAGCAATCTCGGCTTCATCGGTCTCTCCCCCTTCTTGAATTATTTCATAGAATAAGTCCAATAGCTCTTGGGGTATATCAGCACCGTACACGCTCCTATAATAAGCTTTGAATAGCTCATCCATTTGAAGGTGTTGATATTCCTCTTCATCTATATCCATTTCACCATCTATATCCCTAAACCTAGGATAAATCTGAACTATATCCGTCACCAAATCCTTCATATCCTTCATCTGTTGTTGGGTTATCTCCCTATCAGTTTCAATCTCTAAATAAGCCCAAATATCCCTGCCCATATTGGCACGGCATTTCTCCATGGCATCCTCAATGCTGGTGCACTTCCAAACCTCTATGGGCTTATGATTTTTTAGAAACACTTCCTCTATATGGGCATCCTGCCCGGGCAGTACATCTATCACGTATACACAATTGCTGTTTTGAGCTTCACTGCGACTATATTGTAGCGGTGACCCAGAATATCTGGCTCTTTTTTGAGTTCCAGGTACGGTTTGGGATCTATGTAAATGGCCCAGTGCTATGTATTGAGCCTTGGGCAACATGGAAGATTCCACAGCGAAAGTGCCACCTAGCTGTATAGGACGCTCCGAACCACTCTCAGCCCCGCCTATCATATACAGGTGGCTGACTGCCAAGTTGATGGTGTCCTCTCGATATTTTTGAGATGCCCTTTCCATAATCTGTCCCACTCTGCGGCTGTAACTCTCCCTTTTGATGTCCTCATCCCAACCGGTGCTGAAAATCTCATTGAGCCTCTTTTCACTAGGATAGGGTAAGGCTACGATAACAGCTTCTTCATCCTTAATACGAAGGTTTATATAGCCTTCTCCTGATTCGAGGATTTCTATATTTCCATAGTTGCCCTTTTCCACCTGACTGCTGGGATTGCCTAATAAAATGACACCATGGGTGTTTGCTAGAGGGCTAGCTGCTTCCAGTCTGTCGGGATTATCGTGATTTCCCGCAATGACAAGTACGCATCTCTCTCCATAATTTGCAATCCGCCCTATGGTGTCGTAGAATAGCTTCTCTGCTGCTGCAGGAGGATTGGATGTATCATATATATCCCCCGCTATGATGACAAGATCGATATTTCTCTCTTCTACTATGGTGATTAGTTCTTCCAAAAACAGTTCCTGTTCCTTTAAACGGCTGTGACCTTCTAAGGTCTTGCCCAAATGCCAATCAGATGTATGTAGGATTCTCATTGGATCATTCCCCCCATATTCCTAAAATAACATACACTAAGCTAAAAATGCTTTTAGTGGTTCATCAACCCATATCTGCGTCTCTATATACCTTCAGGACAAAGTTTGCCATCTCTATTCCATTCCTGTGGCAAACCGAATAGGTTTACCAATTCTGGAATCTCATATATAGTGTACACCTCACCTCTAAAAAGAACCCTCATAATAGTGGTAAAGCAAATCAGGAATCCTAGTAGATGTGCGCCCCTTTATCATAATGAGTCGACTGGATAATAGCTGACTTTAGTTTTCCTAAGTACAAAAATCATGCGCTGGCGTAATAACCTAATACCTTTAGAGGTTGAGTTGTACTTTGCATAGAGCTCTAAACTAGTACGGTCAGTTTCTCTGTTATAAGGTCTACTTTCTATCCGCCAATTGTCTAAGTTTGCTCCTTGACACAGATAAGCTTCAAAATGATTTATATCTCGAAAATATTCCTCATAAAAATATTCCTTAACTGAGACTGGAAAAAGTTCTAAATTAGCGTATTGATTTAATGAAACTTCTCTTTCGTTGTAGTTATATGGAGAATAATTCCTTATTCCAAATATCTCCTTTAATGGATAACAATCAAAACCAGCTACCAACTCTTGAAAAAAGATTCCGTTTTCCCTTAATTTGCTAGCTAATGCATAATTCATGTTTGGACCTCTTTGACTAAATGCTATGTCAAAGTAACTATCAGGTAACTTGTCCGTAGCTGTAAGGTTTGTGGTATCTCCTAATATCAAATGTACATTTTGTAAATCAAGCTCTTTAACCTTGTTCCGGGCAACACTCAAGAGTTCTTTTTCCAAATCAATTCCCCAAAATTCCTTAACTTTACTGCTTATTCTAACCATTGTATGTCCAGCACCACAGCCTATATCCAATACCTTGCTTTGTGGTGAAGCATAAACACTGAGCAGCCTTTCAATTTCATCCATTGGATTTTCTCCAAAGTAATCCACTAAATAAGGTGCAGAGCTTGTTTTGAAGCTGGAATAAGCACCATATTTCTCAGCAATATTGTTTTCTGGTGAATTATTCACTAAATATTTCACCCCCTATCTTATAAACCATTAAATATTATTAGACAACAGCACTACCTTAACCACTCTTAGTGATAATTTCTCCATTTTACATACTCCCATTATAATTATTGTGCCCTGTAAGATTAACACTTCAAAAATTCAAACTTCTATCCTATAGTTCTTTAATCACTTCTTCGTCTAGCGTTTTCTTCCACATTTTCCAGTCTGGCATTAATGATGTTAAGAAAGTATAGAATTCGTTATCATGATTTTTATACTTAAAATGAATAAGCTCGTGAAGTACTACATAATCTATACATTTTTTTGGTGTTTTGATCAGTTCTGAATTTAATACTATTTTCTTGGCATCCCTATAACAAGACCCCCACCTAGACTTCATTTCCCTAATTTTTATATCTGGTTTCGGAATACTATAATTCCTGACCATTTGATACATCCTGTCTAAAGATTTACTAAAGTGTACATTGGCTTTTTCATTCAACCACTTTTTGAAAAGCTTTTCCTTTTTTCTTAAATCATTAGTGTCTTCAACGTAAAGGTAGATGAATCCCCTGAAATATTTAACGGTTTCTATTTCTGATTTCCTTATCTTCAAGCGATATTGTCTACCAAGATATCTAAATGATTCTCCGCTTACGTATTCTTTTTTACTTTTTGGGTTTGGTTGGAATTTCCTAAAATAATCAAGATTTTTAAGTATCCATGCGCCTTTTTGTTTAACAAAATCTTCAATAGCCTCTGTCGGTACATTTTTATTTGCTGAAACAAGGATACTCATGTCTGGTCTTATATTTAAGTTTATATTTTTAACATTTTTTCTTTTCAGCTCAAAAGTTATCTGTTTTTCCCCATAAATTACTGTATGTTTTGCCATCATATCACCTATTAGTATCTTCTTAGTGCTACGGTTTTTACTTCATTAAGTAACCTGTCAATTAGGTCAAAATCAATATTTATGTTATTAGTTTCAGCGAATTCAAATAGTAAATCCTCAACCTCCTGATCTATCCTATTATGAACATCTGTGTTTTCGTACCAATCTACTTTAGTATACTTTGATACAATCTCCTCAATAAGTATAGATAGCTCAGCTATCTGCTCCTGACATATTTTTTCATTGTTATTATCTATCTGATATCCAGCAAATGTTTCATTAAATATATCAGCAGTTACTCCATAGAAAGCCTGAGCATTGGGCAGATTTCTAATGTTTTGAGGATACTCTATACCTGAATCACCTTTTTGGTAATCTTCTTTTATATCATTCATTCTTTCAAAATATTCTTTTTCGCTTATTCTTTTATCTTTATAAGCTTGTAATGTTTCTTCAATTCTTTCAGAGAACTTCTTGTAATAATGAGGATTTTCATCCCATTTCGTATTTATGCTTTTTGTCATTCTTGTCCTTATGGCATCAGCTTTTGCCCTAGGCGAACCCAATCTTTTAAGCTCTTCTTCAAATCCTTTTTTATCAAGAATATCTACAGGATTGGTTATTCTAATAACATCCTCTGCAGCTATATAATTATCCATTAGCTTTTGCATTTTTGATTCATACTCTTTATGGTCTATTGTATCTGAGTATCTAATTTTAACACTTCTTCTTATTTCCTGATAAAATTTAAAATCTCTCTTATACTTATTTATTTCTTCTTGACTAAGAGAATTATATACTCTTTCGGATTCCAAAGCTATCTTCAGATGCCTGCCGAAATTACTGAGTATCTCATAGAATTTTTTTCTTAGTTCTTCACCTTCTAACAATGCCTCGTATTCCTCTGCATCTTTTTTATTCTCTACTGGAATAAATAGATTGATTAAATCAGTATAATACTGCCTTAATGTGCCTACTATACTTATTACATCATATAAAGCACCCTTCAAATCTTCAGGATCAAAGTTCTCAAGTCCTGCCCCAGAATACATTTCCATAGCTTCGTCTAATTTATCAAGCAGCCCCCTGTAATCTATGATAAGTCCATAGTCTTTACCCTCATAAAGCCTATTTACTCTTGCTATTGCCTGCAACAGGGTATGTTCTTTCATTGGTTTATCTATATACATAACAGTAGCCCTAGGGGCATCAAAACCAGTTAATAATTTATCTACAACGATGAGTAAATCTAAATCATCCCCCTTTACAAATTCATCTTTTATGGCCTCTTCATAACTTTCCTCATCACCATACCTTTCCATCATCCTATCCCAGAATTGCTTTACCATATCCCGAGACTCTTCATCTACAGCATCGTAGCCTTCTCTTTGGTCCGGAGGAGATATCACGACTGCTGCATTTAAATCGCCTGCTTCTTCAAAATGTTTTAAATACCTTATTGCCTCTATTTTGCTATTGGTAGCAAGCATCGCTTTAAACTGGGAGCCTTGGGTTTTATAATTATCTACAAAATGTCTGTTAATATCATAGGCTATAAAAGCTATTCTCTGATCTGATGATGCTATCCTTTCGAACTGACTCCATTTTCTCTTAACTTCTTCTTTTTGCTTTTCATTTAAATCTTTTGTTATCATTTCTAGTCTTTTATCGATAGCTTTTCTATTAACAGACTGCTCAACCATTTTTCCTTCATATAAGAGAGGGACTATTGTCTTATCTCTAACCCCATCCGCTATGGTATAAGCATGAATAAGCTCACCAAACTTTATCATGGTATTTTTCTCTTTTTTCATTAGGGGAGTGCCTGTAAACCCTAAATAGCAAGCATTTGGAAATATTCGTTTCATCTTTATATGTAGCTCTCCATATTGAGTTCGATGAGATTCATCTACCAAAATAAATACCTCTTTAGACAAAACTGGTTCTTGTCTTTTTACTGCAGTATCAAATTTATGGACAAGAGTGGTTACTATATCAGCTCTGTTATCATTAATAAGATCAACAAGATGCTTT
>JAWLDD010000154.1:0-6166 GCA_041686815.1 Candidatus Atribacteria bacterium
GAAAAAATTCTGTTCTCTGGTTCGTATTAGCTCTACATATATATCGGACTTTTTAACCAAAACCTTATCCCCTGCATGCAAAATTGCTTCAGCCCTACCATCGGCTGTTAGGGTAATGTTGCGATCTTGACTCATAACCTCTATCTCAATTATATCATTACTGTTGGTGATAATCGATCGTGCATTTAATGAATGAGGACAGATAGGCGTCAAAAGTAGGCATTCTAGGCTAGGGTTCACAATAGGACCTCCTGCTGAGAGAGAATACGCTGTTGAGCCTGTGGGACTAGACACCAATAATCCGTCACCGGAATAAGTGTTTATATCATGATTATTTACCCTTGCTTTAAGATGAATTATCCTGGAAACCAGTTCTTTCATTATACCTATATCATTTAAAGCTACAAATGAAGGGTGCTTTTCTTGATCTCTTATAACTGTGCCACTGAGCAACATTCTCTTTTCTTTTGAATATCGATTTTCTTTTATGGCTTTTAATGCCGATTCTGCGTGTAAAAAATCCACATCGGTTAAAAAACCTAGATTGCCCATATTAATTCCCATTATCGGTTTATTGGCTAAAGCTGCGCGACATGCGGCATGAAGCAAGGTACCATCCCCACCTAAAGAGATTATAATATCGGATAACAAAAATAATTCTTGATCATCAACCGGTGTGCCTTTTCCTATAAGTTTGTACACATCATTGAAGACCAATGTCTCCATTTCTAAACTATTTGCTATATCAACTATCTGACGGGTTTTTATTCCGTTGGCATCCTTCGACAGATTAGTGATAAGTCCCACTCGTTTCAAAAGAATCCCCTCCATATTATAATTCCCTATGAGCAGAATCAACTACCCTATCAATTATATCGTCGAAATTCACATCTAACAGGTGAGAATGGGTTATATCATCCCCTATATATAGATGTATTAGAAATTCGATATTTCCTTTAGGCCCTTTAATGGGGGAATAGGTAATGCCCTTTAAAATAAATCCTAATTCATGGGCTGCTAAAGCTGTACTTCTTAAAACCTCTCTGTGAGTTTGGGGAGATCTAACCACTCCATGTTTACCTACTTTTTCCCGCCCTGCTTCAAATTGAGGTTTTACCAATGCTATAACATGGCTATCGGGTAACAGAATATCCCTAATAACCGGTAATACGATTTTTAGAGAAATGAAGGCAACATCAATAACTGCACCACGTGGCAATTCATTCAGGTCATTCCTGGTAACATTGCGAATATTGGTTCTTTCCATAACTACTACCCTGTCATCCTGCCTAAGACTCCAGGCTAATTGTCCATATCCCACGTCAATGGAATACACCTTCCTAGCTCCATGTTGTAGAAGGCAGTCGGTAAATCCGCCTGTAGATGCTCCTACATCCATATATACCCTATCTTTCACAGGTGGCTTAAAGAGTTCCAGTGCCTTTTCTAGCTTTAACCCACCTCTGCTAACAAAGGGAATGGAGTCGCCTTCTATATATATCTCATCATCAGGTGAAACCAAGGTGCCCGCTTTATCTATCCTTTTTCCTGCTACATATACCGAACCTGATAGTATTATTCTTTTGGCTTTCTCTCGTGACTCAGCTAGCCCTTTTTCCACTAACATCACATCAAGCCTTTGTTTGGAAGTTGTGGACATAAGCATTCTCCTTAAAGTCATCTAAAAATTTGCTTATCTTGGATGAAACGCTGTCTGAGTCTAAGGAGATCAACTTCAGTAGTTGTTCCACTTTTCCATGGGTAACAAATTTATCAGGCACTCCCAAACTCATAATGTGTACTCCAAGATCGTTGCGAACAGCATAATCTGTAACAGCATTACCGAATCCGCCGATTAATACGTTATCCTCTAATGTAACCCAATAAGTATATCTTTTAGAGATAGCTTGTAACATTTTCTCATCCAGAGGTTTTATACATCTGGCATTGATTACCCCTGCATCTATGCCTATTTGGGATAGTTTATTAGCAGCTTCAATTGCCACCTCCAACATCTTGCCAAAGGATAATATACAACAATCACTACCCTCTATTAGTATCTCCCACTCAAAAGGAGTAAATTGATATTTTGCCTGATGAAGAAGTGAAGCAGGAAGATCTATATAACCCTTTGGATATCGTATAGCAATTGGTCCGTCATATGATAGAGTGGTATCCAACATGTTTCTCAATTCGTCGGTATCCTTAGGCGCTAAGATAGTCATGTTGGGAATATGATTTAAGTAACTGATATCGAATACCCCATGATGGGTTTCTCCATCATCTCCAACTAATCCTGCACGATCAATTGCGAATCTAACAGGAAGATTCTGAATACAGACATCATGTAAAATTTGATCGTAGGCTCTCTGCAGGAAAGTAGAGTAAATAGCTACATATGGCTTTAGCCCGCTACTGGCAAGGCCTGCTGCCATTGTAACAGCGTGCTGCTCTGCAATCCCAACATCAAAAAAACGGCGAGGATACCGTTCGTAAAATTTAAGAAGGCCTGTAGACTCCAACATTGCTGCAGTAATAGCTACAACATTTTCATCCCTTTCAGCCAATTCCACCAATTTATTGCCAAATGTGTCGGAGAAGGTGGAAAATCCTTTCTTCTTAGCTTTACCAGTTTCCACCACAAATGGAGGAACCCCGTGAAAATGCTCAGGATTTTTCTCTGCAAACTCATATCCTTTACCTTTTTGTGTGATAACATGGATAAGTACAGGCCCTTCCACTCTGGAAGCCTGTTTAAAAACATTGACTAGACTGTTCAAATTATGTCCGTCAATAGGCCCTAAGTACTTAAAGCCCATCTCTTCAAATATCATACCGTGAACCAATAGGGATTTAAACCCTCTCTTGACCAGTTCCATACCTCTAGCTATAGGCTCGCCTATCCATGGTATTTTATCCAACAGATTTTGCATTCCTTTTTTAAACCAATTATATTCGGTACTAGATCTAACCTTGGATAGGTGACCAGCTAATGCGCCTACATTATGGGAGATAGACATTTCATTATCGTTTAATATAACGATTAGATTGGTATTTGAATGTCCTGCATCATTTAAAGCCTCAAAAGCCATACCCCCAGTGAGAGCACCATCGCCTACAACAGCAATAACATGGTAATTTCCCTCGGATTTTATATCCCTTGCCCTAGCCATTCCCAGGGCAGCTGATATGGCAGTACTGCTATGACCTGTTTCAAATACATCATGTATACTTTCCTTTCGCTTGGGAAAACCGCTTAATCCTCCCAGCTGTCTTAAAGTATTAAACATATGCAAGCGTCCTGTTAATAGCTTGTGAATGTAAGATTGGTGACCTACATCCCATATCATTTTATCGAGGGGACTTTCAAAAACATAATGAAGAGCAATTGTCAGCTCCACTACCCCTAAATTGGATGCCAGATGTCCACCTGTACGAGAAACACTGGCTAATATAAAATCCCTTATTTCCTGGGCTAATTGTTCCATTTGTTCTAATGACAATGCTTTTAGATCCTTCGGTGAACCTATTGAATCAAGCAAAGGATATTTCATCGTTATGCCTCTTTCCTATTTGTCATCCAATTATTCTTCTCTCGCGTGAAATATTTATTGCTTATAAATAATAGATAACCTATTTTAGACATTCTATTGGCCATCTAGAATATTGCATTACCAGACTTAAAATTATAACATACTGATAAATAAGATACAAACTCAAAAAAACAACCTTGATATAACGAAGCCTAATATAGCGCCAGCTATAACTTCCACAGGAGTATGCCCAAGAAGTTCTTTAAGCTTCTCTTCAGAGACACTCCTGCTTGTCTGAATTTGTTCCAGTATCTCATTCAGCACCGCAGCTTGTTTTCCTGCTGCTCTTCTTACGCCAGCGGCGTCGTACATTACTATTAATGAAAAAGTAGCTGCTAAGGCAAAGATGGGGGAATCATATCCCTCAAGCTGGCCGACAGATGTAGCCAGAGATACAACTAAGGCTGAATGAGAACTTGGCATTCCACCAGCACCAATAAACCGTCTAATATCGAGTTTTTTATTAAAGACTAGAGTCAATATTACCTTTAAAAATTGTGCTATAAACCATGCTAGTAAGCTAACCCATATTATATTATTGTGTAGTACTTGAGTATAGGGACTCATTGCATTCCTCCTAGTTGTGACGATTGATGACGAACCTGGCCAATTCTCTTAAAAAATCTCCTTTAGAACCAAAGATTTCCAATTGTTCTATTGCTTTGTTACTTAATTCTCTAGCAATAACCCACGATCTATCCAAACCGTATTTGTCAACAAAAGTAGCCTTGCTTCTGTTCTTGTCTCTTCCCGTCTGCTTGCCTAATCTTTTATCATCGCCCACAACATCAAGGATATCATCTACCACCTGAAAAGCTAATCCTAAAGATTTTCCATATTCCATAATGGATTTTGATATGGTATCAGATGGATTTTCCAACAAGATACCAGCCATTAAAGAGCCTACTATTAGGGAACCAGTTTTATGATGATGAATATATTGTAAAATATCCTCGTCAACGTCCTTGCCTTCACTGTCCAAATCAACTACTTGTCCTCCTATCATACCCCTAACACCCGCTGCCTCAGCTATGGCGTATATTGCTTTCACATGGTTTATCAGCTTTTCAGGGTATAATAAGGCATTAGCAAGCATGATCTCGTATGCCAGGTTTAAAAGGGCGTCCCCACCCAATATGGCTATACCTTCTCCAAATATCTTGTGGTTAGTGGGTATCCCTCTTCTGAAATCATCATTATCCATAGCAGGTAGATCATCATGAATCAGAGAATATGTATGGATCATTTCCAAACCACTTGCAAGAGGTAATGACTCTTTTAGATCTCCATCAAGCAAACTATGGGCTGCCAACAATAGAACAGGACGCAGGCGTTTTCCTCCTGCAAAAAGACTGTGTTCCATAGAATCGAAAATAACCTTAGGATACTTCTCCATTTTCTCTAAGGTATCATGTAGATAATTATTTACCTTTGTTGCTAGTTTTTCATATTGTGTACTAAACATTTCCATCCTTTTCACCTATGAAAGATACCTCTTCCAATTCTCCATCTTGATTTTTTACCAGAATATTTATCTCTCGCTGAGCTTTTTGTAAAGCTTGTTTACAGTGCTCAGATAGTAGAATGCCCCTTTTATAGAGCTCTACCGATTCTTCAAGGGTCAATGAAGGTTCTCCGCCTTCTAGCTTATGAACTATACTTTCCAGCTCAAGTATAGCTTCTTCGAATGTTAATTTTGAAACATCCTTATCATTACTAATCTTCATTACCCAGCCCCTTTTCTTTGTTAGTTATCTTACAGGTAGCAGTTCCATCTGTCAAGCGCATCCTTACATACATATCCTTATGTAGTTGGTCAACAGAGCGTATGATTCTGTCACTGTTTATCTCCGTAACAATACAAAATCCCCTCATAATAGTAGCGAGAGGGTTCAATGCCTCCAAATAGGAGACCAGACCAGCAAATTTGTTTGATTTTATACCAATAATATTAGCTATATAGGACATGATCTTTTCTGTATTGTAATCCAATCTTTGCTCATGAGAAGCAAATAATCGCTCAGGATACTTTAGCACATAGCTATTGGAAAGATTATTGATCATATTCTCCTTGGCATTTAAATTATCAACCATAGAGCTATACAATCTCCTTTCCAGTCCCTCAAGTATCCCATATATATTTGATAATTCTTCTACAGCTATTTCACCTGCAGCTGAAGGAGTGGCAGCTCTGACATCGGCTACCAAATCCGATATGGTAAAATCCGTTTCATGTCCTACTGCAGATATTACTGGTATAGTTGAACGGAATATAGCTCGAGCTACTATTTCTTCATTAAAAGCCCATAACTCTTCAATAGAACCTCCACCTCGTCCCACTATTATCAGATCTATATCTTCTCGTGTATTGGCATAATCTATGGCGTTGCTTATTTGATCTTTGGCAGAATCTCCTTGTACCGATACAGGCAGAACTAATATGTCTACCGTTGGGTTTCTCTTTGTGATAACCTTAATAACATCATGAACCGCAGCACCTGTATGGGAGGTAATAATGGCTATTTTTTTCGGGAAAGCAGGTAAAGGTTTCTTATACTCTTGATCAAATAGTC
>JAWLDD010000155.1:0-6166 GCA_041686815.1 Candidatus Atribacteria bacterium
AAATTGGTATTATTTTATACATGGGCTTTATTAAATGTTATAGCTGTCGCTTTGAGGCTTGCTGCAGCTGTCCCTAATTATCAGTTTGGTAGGCAGCACTATTTTCTTGCTGAGTTCCCTACCTTCAACTATCCTTTCCTGCAGAAGCTCTACCGCAACTTGAGCTATAAAATCTACATAAATCTTGATGGTTGTTAGGGAAGGAACCATATACTGGGCGGTAGATATATCATTGCAGCCTACTATGCTTATATCTCCCGGTATACTCAGTCCCAACTCCATTATAGCCTTATATGCGCCTATGGCAATAGAATCATTTCCTATAAAGAAGGCTGTAGGATAATTCCCACTGCTTATGATTGACTTCATTAGTTGGTAGCCGCTAGCGGGAGTAAACTTTCCTATTCTTATATAGTCCTCATTTAATAAATTTATATTGCTCATATATTGCCGGAAATACTTTTCCCTGTTTTCATAGTGAAAGTTATCATTCTTGTCCCGAAAACCTGTGCCACCTATGTATCCAATACGTTCATGCCCTAGGGATATCAAATAGTCCAGGGCTTTTTTAACGACGCTTTTCATACATACGACAACACAATCCAAGGAATCGTTGTCTGGATGGCTGTCAACAAACACCACAGTACTGTTGATATTTCTAAGGGTGTCAGCTTCCTCCTTCGAGAAGGCACCCACAGCTAAAATGCCATCGGCTTCCTTTAGCTTTTCGTCATAAAGACCGTCCTTAGAAATAGCCATGTAGTCTATGCCCTTTTCTTTTAGCTCCTTTTCAAGAGCTAATCTGATGGAAAGATAATAGGTGTCAACAATCTCTTCCTCCTCGGAATAGCCCTTCAGTATACAGACCTGCCGTGTCGATTTGTTAACCCTTTTCTTCTTGGTTGTAACATAATCTAGTTCATGAGCTATTTGAAATATCCTTTTTCTAGTGCTGTCCAAGACATTCAAAGTTTCATCATAATTCAATACCCGAGAAACTGTAGATAAGGAAACTCCCGCTCGCTCAGCTATGTCTTTGAGGGTAGCCATGTTTGTTTTATATACCTCCTAATACATTCTTCTATAGCTTAGAAACGCCCCTAATGGTCTTGAGCTTCAGCTTTTCAACCTTGTCTGATTCAGCCCCTGAGTTGTTTGTCTCTAAAAACTTCATCTTGGTTTCAGCTATGATGATTCCCACAAAGATAAGCAAACAGCCTATTATCATGCCTGGTGTAAAGACATCTCCCAGAAATATTACAGCCAACACCGACCCAAAGACTGCCTCAAAGCAAAGCATCATTGAGGTATGACTTGGCGTAGTGTATTTTTGGGCTATTGTCTGTATTAAAAACCCCAACATAGAACTGAAAATTATCATGTAGGTCATTGAAACATAGATGCTTTTGGGAAGGTTTTGGGGAAGGGGCTCAAAAAACAATGCCCATGGCAGAGCCATAACCGATGTGGTTGCCATCTGGATTATGGTCAGTACTATGGAATCTACCATCTTTGCATACCTGCCCAGCAGAGTAATGTGTATAGCAAACAACAAAGCGCATAACAAGGTCAAGGCATCCCCGATATTTATACTTAAACCATCTTTTAGGGTGAGAAACCCTATCCCTATAAAGCATAGTATAGAAGCTATTATGGAATACATGTCCAGCTTATTCTTGTATAGAATCCATGTTAGAAAGGGTACTATGACTACATTGACTGCTGTCAAAAAGGCTTGTTTCCCTGCTTCTGTGTACTGAGCCCCCACCGTTTGAGCTGCAAAGGCCAAAAACAGAAAGATACCTACTAATACACCTATCTTTATATCCTGCCTTTTTATCTTCCTAAATCTCTTCCAAAAAACCATAGTCAATAATAGACTGGCAACGCCAAATCGTATGGTTATCATATAAAAAGGTGCGATACTGCTAACAGCATCCTTTACGGCTACAAAGCCACCACCCCAGAAAAAGGCTGCTACTATTAGTGATAGATCTGCAAGAATAATCTTTTTCCTGTTTTGCTTTGACAATGCTCCACCTCATGATGTTTTACTAAAATATTTGATGATGTTTTGCTTTATAGAATCCAAACACTATCTAAACACTTTGGATTATATATACTAATTTATGTGTGATATCAGTGTTTAGAGTCACATTATTATTTCCATTCCAAAGCTATTATACTAAAATCTACATATTAGCGCAATGAATTTTAGTAAAATTAAGTCCAAAAATCCTGTATATGTTTGCCTAATTCTTCTAAGGTCGCTACCTCCTTATAATGACTCCAATGCCTAGGATATAGCTTCTTATATTGGTAGTTTGCAAACCGCTCATCAATAAGCAATACTATTCCCTTATCCTCCTCTGAACGGATAACCCGCCCTGCTGCCTGCAGTACCTTGTTCATTCCAGGATACATATAGGCATACTCAAACCCCAAACCATTCTTATCTCTGAAATAATCCAATATGATATCCCGTTCCAAACATATTTGAGGAAGTCCTACCCCTACTATAATAGCTCCTAGCAGCCTGTCTCCTTTTAGGTCAATACCTTCAGAGAAGATTCCTCCCATGACTGCAAAGCCAATTAGCAGCTCATCAGTAGTTGGTTTAAATTGGTCTAGAAATGCTTCCCTTTCCTCCTCTGTCATAGTATTGGATTGGGCTATGGTCTTAGCATCAGGAAACATATCCTCAAAGATAGCCAACACTTCCTCCATATATTTGTATGAGGGAAAATAGACCAAGTAATTGCCTGTTTTCTTGCTTATAGCCTCATGGATATATTTAGCAATTTCCTCATAGCTCTTTTCCCTATTTGCATATTTGGTGGATATGCTGCTGACTATGGCTAAACACAGGTTGTCCCTATCAAAGGGCGACGACAATACCATCCTATAATCGGCTTCATCCCCACCTAGGATGTCACGAAAGTATTCTATAGGGGTTAGAGTTGCTGAAAAGAATATGGCAGATCTCCCCCTCTGAAGTGCTTCCCGCAGCCTATAAGATGGATCAAGGCAGAATATCTTTAGCCTTACCTCGGATCTATATCGCTCCATGTAAGTAACATAACTATCATCATAAAACTCTGCTATCCTCAAAAATCCAAGGACATTAAAATAAACCTCTAAAAGTTCACTGTGATCCTCCGAGTATCTAGCTTGGCTAAGGAAGTTCTCTGCTTCCTTAGTAAAGTCCTTCAGTAATTTATATATCTCCTTTGGCTCTTCTGATTGAACATAAGAGCTTTTTGGTTCATTCTTTTTTCTCAGTTCCAGCAATGCGCTGTTGACCTTACTTAGGGCTTTATATAATCCAGTTTTCTTTGAATTGTATCTTCTCCTCAACTGTAAGAACCAGCTTTTGTATATCTCCGCCGAAAACATCTCTCTAGATCGGTCCACCAGGTTATGGGCTTCATCTATAAGAAATGTATAGTCACCGCCATTATATTGAAAGAATCTTTTTAAATATACCCTTGGATCAAAAGCATAGTTATAGTCGCAGATAACAGCATCAGCCCAAAGGGATAGATCCAGTGAAAATTCAAAGGGACATACTCTATGCTTTTTTGAGTAAGCTTCAATGGCATCTCTGGTAAAGGAGCTTTCATTATTAAAGATATCCCAAATAGCATCATCAACCCTGTCGAAATGCCCTTGTGCAAACTCACAGTATTCTGGGTTGCAATTAGAATGTTCCTTAAAGCATATCTTCTCTTTAGCTGTTAAGGTAATGGATTTATAAGCTAGGCCACAGGCTCTCATCCTATCGATGGCCTCTTCCGCCACCTGCCTAGCAATGGTCTTGGCAGTGAGATAAAATATCTTACCAGTCTTACTCTCACCCATGGCCTTTACAGCTGGGAAAAGGGTTGAAATGGTCTTTCCTGTACCTGTAGGGGCTTGTACAAAGAGTTTCTTAGCTTCTTCGATGGTCTTGTAGACTGCAACAGCCATTTCCCGTTGTCCTTGACGATAGGTGGAAAAAGGAAACTGTAATGCCCTAGCTGATGCATCCCTCTTAGCGCACCAATCTCGGGAAAGCCTAGCCCATACTAGATATCTATCGACTATACTAAAGAAAAACTCCTTGAGATCACGGAGTTCATACGGTTTTCTTATCTTTTTTATCTCTTGGGTATCCACATTGAAGTAGGTTAGTTGGATATCAAGGCTATTGAGTCCATTTTGTTCAGCATATATAAACCCATAGCATTTGGCTTGTGCCCAGTGCAAAGGATTCAAGTCCTCATCTATCATTTCCATAGGCAAAGTAGTAGTCTTTATCTCATCTATGACTGGAGAGCCATTATCGAGTAAAACTCCGTCTATCCGTCCCTCTATTATCACTGAAAAATCCTGATATTCTGTTTGGTATTTTACCTGTATCTCGGAGATGTACTCTTCTCCCCCGTCCATTTGGATCTTTTGATGTGCCTTGGTGCCTTCAAGAGCCCTTTCCGACATACTGCTACCTAAGAATCTGTTGTCGATGCTACCAGAACGCAGAACAAATTCTACAAGGTTTCGAACTGAAATCCTCACCACATTGTCAGTCATTGAATCAATCATCCCATTTCGCTAAATAATCCCTACTACAGTATACCATAATATCCATCCAACCATATATATTTGGATAGTAGTTTCATCCTGCAACCTAAAAGGCCAAATATAGACAGGAAAAAATAAAAACCCGGTTAAGGGTTTTTGATTATCACTATTTTCTCAGATATTAATACTAGTTCTAGTATATCACTACATATCGTCTCTATCTATATTTTTATCGGATTCTATATCAAAGGATAGAATAACTTTAAACAAATCTCCGTCTACCTTAACTTCAAAGTCTCCACCACAAGAGCGAGTGAAATTTTGGGCTATAGCAAGACCTAGACCCGAGCCTTCACCAGATCTAGCCTTATCCCCTCTGACAAAGCGCTCGGTAATCTCCTCAGCGCTAAAGTTCATCTCATAATTGGCGGTATTTTTTATTGTAACAACAGCTTTTCCATCTTCCTTTACCAGATCCACATAAACCCTTGTCCCTTTAAAAGAGTACTTAAGGGCATTTTGGAATAGGTTCAAAAATACACGGTAAAGCTTATTGCCATCGCTTATTATGGGTACTGCACTGCTGGGAAGGTTTACCCTAAATACCAGCTGGGATTCATTGATTTTGTCATCCAAATCCGCCAAGGTCTGCTCTATTAGTTTGCCTAGATCAAGGGGCTTCATCTCAAATTCCATTTCACCGCTTACCACTTTAGACAGATCAAAGAGGTCTTGGATAAGTATTTTTAGTCTTTCCGCCTTCTGCTCCAATATCCTTATAAAGTCCTTGACATGCTCAGGCAGATCCTGCTCCTTTGACAATAGATCCACATAGCTTATGATGGATGTAAGAGGTGTCTTTAAGTCATGGGAGATATTGGTGATAAGCTCTACCTTCATCCGCTCACTTTTGATACTGCTCTCCACTGCCTTGGCTATACCCTCTTGAATTGTATTCAGGTTGTTTTCAAGCATATAAAGATCTGGATCAGGGCTTAGTTGGAGCTTGGTCTTCACATCGCCTTGCTTAATGAGTTCCGTATGGTTTATTATCTTGCTTATATCATCTAGGTTATGGACATATCGACGCACATATAGAAAAAACAGGGACACACCAATGAGAACCAGTGCAATTGCAATGAGGATAAATGATAAGTCACTATTAGCCACGCCAATTAATGCAAAGATAAAGGTAAAAAAGATCAGTATAGACTCAATTCCTACCAGAGAATACAATCTAAAGAGCTGTGCTTTTTGAAATGAGCGCTTACCTTCAAGTCTTCTATACCTCTCTTTCATCTCTCTCCCAATATTTTTGGTGAGTATATTGCGACCATTTGCACGTATATCTATCCAAAGAAGATATAGCCACCAGAAACACACCAAAGTAAGCAATGTGTACCTAAATAATGCCAACCAATAATATCTACTCCATATTTCACCTAGAATAACCCAAAGGATAAAGGACGCAAAAACTTTTAGCTCTATAAGAGTTTTACCCAATATGTTGCCTATAATCCTATCCAAGCTCTCTTTATACTCTGGCTTGAGGGCGGTAAAAACAAATAATCCAATAGTCGCAATAAGTGCTCCTATGAAAGCA
>JAWLDD010000156.1:0-6102 GCA_041686815.1 Candidatus Atribacteria bacterium
ATTATAGTTAGTATTCCCACTGTGTCATTAAAACTACGCTCAAATTCACATATATGTACACAAAATCATATAAATTAGAATAAAGGAGCGGACATACCCGCTCCAAACTTTACTTTCTTAACCCTAGTTTTTCGATAATAGCCCTATATCGCTCAATATCTTTTTTCATTAAATAGTTGAGCAATCCCCTTCTTCTACCAACCATCATCAATAACCCTCTTCTTGAATGGTGATCTTTTTTATGGGTTTTTAGATGTTCGTTAAGATGGTTTATTCGATCAGTAAGAATAGCAATTTGAACTTCAGGTGATCCGGTATCCCCGTCATGAAGTTTAAATTCTTCGATGATCTGACTCTTTTTAGCTTTATCCATTGGTCTTTCACCTCCTCAATATCTAATACCCCCATAATCCTAGTAAAGCGCCGGAGGAGCGCTAAACCAAGAATATGGTTGAAATAATCCTCGAGTACTTAGATATTTTACCATACTCATTTGAATTTGTAAATGTAGTTTTTTGCCCATTGGATATCTTTGGCGATCTGTTCTTTCAATCCCTCAACATTATCAAACTTTATTTCATCGCGTATTCGCTTTAGAAATTCCACTCTCAATTTGGTGTCATACAAGTCCTCATTAAAATCTAAAATATATGTTTCAATGAATAATCCTTCATCATTGAATGTTGGATTAATGCCTACATTGGTCATTCCCCAGTAACAATGGTCTTCTAAATAAACCTTAGTTAAATAGATGCCATGTTTGGGAATTGACTTTCTAGTATCAAAGAGCAAGTTGGCAGTAGGAAAACCCAGCTCTCTTCCCCGACCAAACCCATGAACTACCCTACCACAAATTGAATAGTAGCCTCCAAGATACATAGAGACACTATCCATATCTCCCTCTTGGATTAGTTCGCGTATCAAGCTACTGCTTATAATTTGATCGCCTAGGGATAAAGGGGGAATTACTATCAACTTAAAACCAAATTTAGAAGCAAGCTTTTCCAATAGATCAGTATCTCCCCTACCTTGGTATCCAAACCTAAAATCATATCCTACCACGATGTACTTTACATTATAATTTTTAAGAAGCACATCTTCAATAAACTGATTAGGCTGTACAGTAGCTAAATCTGTATCGAAGGTATTAAGCACCAAAAAATCGATATCAAAATTATTAAATCTTGATATCTTCTCTGGTATTGTCATAATTCTGGATGGTGCTTTTTGAGGTGCTAACTGTTCTATAGGGTTATTCAAGAAGGTATAGACTAGGGTAGCACAGCCCGTAGAATGTCGGACCAATTTAAGTTGCTGCATAAGCATTTGATGACCTAAATGAAGGCCATCAAAGGTGCCCAAAGCGATAGCCACAGGCCTTTCTAAATTGTGTTTTCTATCTAAATTAAAAATTACTCTCATACTCTACTCTAGACCAAAACCTTTCTCATTTGTATTCTATCACTATCGTTTATATATCCTAATCCCAAGAATTGACCCTTGCAGTATACCCTTAGTAAATCTCCTCTATCAATGCCTTTTATATCCGAAGTTATGGAATCCACATCCATAATGTTTCCATTGACAGCTTTTGAAAAAACTTGAGCGTCCAATTCAATGGCATTAAATTTAGACAATGCTCTATCCATAGGCATTAACATCTTGTCCATCCCTTGTGTTAAAAAAGCTTCTTTTATCTCTTGTAAAGAATAGCTGTTATCTATAGCGAAAGAACCGTTCTTAATTCTGATAAGAAAGGAAAGATAAGCACCGCATCCTAAGCTTTCTCCTATATCTCTGGCGAGGGAACGAATATATGTACCTGTGGTACATGCACCTTCAAAGAAAACCCTATTAGGAGCAGCATAGTTCAGTATTTTGTTTTCATATATCTCTATCTCCCTAGGAGACACTTCTACCTTTTTACCTTGCCTAGCCAGCTCATATAACCGTTTTCCTTTGTGTTTCCGGGCTGAATACATAGGCGGGTGTTGCATTAGTTTGCCTTGGTATTGGCTGAAAACCTTCTCAATACTTAGAAGATCAGGCAAACTGGAACTCTCATGGATAATTTGTCCATCAGCATCTAATGTATCAGTTTTTATGCCCAGAACTAGTTCCCCTCTATAGATTTTTTCAGCTTCCATTATATAATCTGCTATTTTGGTGGATTTTCCAATGCATACTACCAAAACTCCAGCAGCATTGGGATCTAAAGTCCCAGCATGACCAACCTTTTTAACCCTCAATAGCCTACGCAAATAGACTACCACATCACTGGAAGTCATTCCGGGAGGTTTGAGCACATTAATGATTCCGTCCAACCCCATCACTGCTCCTTAAAATATAGCTCTATTTCTTTCATCAAGCTTTCCTTCGCTTGAATCAGAGGCTGCTTTATTGTGCATCCAGCTGCTCTTTTATGTCCACCACCACCAAATTTTAGGGCAACATCACTGACATCAATCAAAGATTGAGATCGCAAACTTACCTTGGTAGTATAGGGATCCTCCTCGCGGAAGACTATACCCAATTCTACACCAGATATATCTTTGGCATATTGTATAATACCGTTGGATTGTTCTTCAGTAGCTCCTGCATTCTTCATCATTTCCTGTGTAATATGCATTATGGCAACTTTTCCATTAAAGTGTATTTCAAGGGAATTTATGGCTTGACCTAAAAGCTTGACCCATTCTAAAGAATGATTCTTAAAAAGCAGATTGGATATTTTGTCTACCTCTACTCCCAGCTTAATTAATCCAGCAGCTACTATATGAGTTTTAGGTGTCGTGTTGCTGAAGGAGAAACCTCCCGTATCCGATACAATTGAGGTATAAAGAGCATCTGCTATACTGTGGCTTTTAGAACTATTAAGTAGGGTAACCAATTCATATACCATTTCACCTGTCGCTGCAGCCTGCCCATCTACAATATTGATATGGGCATAATGGGTATTACTTACATGGTGATCTATATTGATCGACCTAGTAGCCCTATCCATAATAGAGCTGCATGTACCCATCCTTTCAGCATCACTACAGTCTAAAGCTATGAGGAGGTCATATCTTTTATTAGAAACCTCAGGTTTCTGTATCCTGTCAATCCCCTCCAGAAATTCAAAGGTTTTCGGAACATCATCTTGACAAAATACATCTACTTCCTTACCTATGCCATCAAGGGCATGCATAAGGGCAATTGAACTGCCTATAGCATCACCATCTGGATTTACATGGGTAACAATAGCCACAGTACAACTATCTGCTATCAGCCCGACAATATCAAACATCTTCATGGGATTTCTCCTGTTGCCTATTAATCTCCATTATCTTTTTGCTTATATCCACGCTATATTCGATGGAGGTATCCAATATAAAATTAAGTTCAGGAATATGTCTTATGGTTAGAACACGTCCTAATTCCTTCCTGATATATCCTGCAGCCCTAGTAAGGCCTTCCATAGTAGATGATCGTTCCTGTTCATCCCCTAAAACACTTACATAGACCTTTGCATAACGTAAATCTCGAGACACATCTACACGTAGAATGGAAGCCATCTGTGCAACACGTGGATCTTTTACATCTTCTCGAATAATCCTACTGATTTCTTTTTTTATCTCTTCAGATATCCTGTCTATTCTTTGATGTTTCATATTACCCACCTGCTTATAATATATTTCTAATCTATCTCTTGATCTCTTCTTGAATGGAAACCTCTATGATATCTTCTTCTTTTATATCGTTGAAATTTTCAAGGCTTATACCGCATTCATAACCTGTAGCCACTTCCCTTACATCGTCTTTAAAACGCCTTAGGGAGCTAATCTTGCCTTCATAGATGACTATACCATTTCGAACCAGGCGTGCATCGGCATTCCTTAAAATCTTCCCGTCAGTTACATAACAACCTGCTACAATTCCAGCACCGGGTACTTTAAAGGTTTCTCTTACCTCTGCATGGCCCAGTATAACCTCTCTGTATTCAGGATCCAGCATACCTTTCATAGCCGCTTCCATGTCTTCAATAGCATTGTATATGACACGATATAGACGTATATCTATACCTTCCCTGGCTGCAAGTTCCGAAGCACTTGGAGCAGGTCTTACATTAAATCCAATGATTATAGCATTAGATGCCGTTGCTAGCATAACATCGGATTCACTTATAGCTCCTACAGCACCGTGAATAGTACGAACTCTTACTTCTTCGTTTGATAGCCTCTCTAAGGATTGTTTTACTGCTTCTACCGAACCCTGGACATCGGCTTTGATAATAAGGTTAAGCTCTTTCACTTCACCTTCGCTTATCTTGCTAAACAGATCATCCAATGACATTTTAGAAGATGCTTTTATTTGTTGCTCTTTTGCTTTTTCTTTACGCTCTTCGGATACCTGTTTGGCTAGCTTGTCATCCTGGACTGCATACAGAATATCTCCTGCTTCTGGAACTTCTGTCAATCCCAATACTTGAACAGGAGTTGATGGTCCAGCTGCCTTAAGTCTTTTGCCTGTATGATCCATCATAGCTCTGACCCTACCATAGGCAATACCAGCTACTATAGAATCTCCGACCTTCAAAGTTCCATTTTGAACCAATACCGTAGCCACAGGACCTCTGCCTTTATCAAGTTCAGCTTCGATAATAGTACCTTTGGCAAGCCTGTTGGGATTAGCCTTCAATTCTTGCATTTCGGCTACCAACAATACCATCTCCAATAAGGTATCAATACCCTCATTATGGAGTGCTGAAACAGGAACAGCAATGGTGTCTCCTCCCCATTCCTCAACCAATAAATCATGCTCGGTTAGCTCTTGTTTTACCCTTTCAGGGTTGGCACCGGTTACATCAATCTTGTTTATGGCAACAACGATAGGTACTCCTGCTTCTTTTGCATGATTGATGGCTTCTACTGTTTGAGGCATAACTCCGTCATTGGCTGCTACAACCAAGATAGCTATGTCCGTAACTTGGGCACCTCTAGCCCTCATAGATGTAAATGCTTCATGACCTGGAGTATCCAAGAAAGTAATGGGCTTACCGTCTACATCTACAGTATAAGCGCCTATGTGCTGAGTTATACCTCCTGCTTCTTGAGCTGTCACCCGTGAATTTCTAATTGCATCCAAGAGTGAGGTTTTTCCGTGATCAACATGTCCCATAACGGTAACAATGGGAGGCCGTGGTACCAAGGTTGAAGGATCATCTTCAGTATCTTCGTCTATTAGTATTTCTTCGAAGCTCTTAGCTGCTTTCTTATCCAACTGAATACCAAACTCTGATGCTACTATTGCAGCTGTGTCGTAATCCAGATTTTGGTTAATGGTAGCTAAAATCCCCAAACTCATCAATTTCTTCATAATCTCAGCTACCGTTATTCCGATTTTTTCCGATAATTCTTTTCTTTATTTGGATTCTTGGATCTGCAAGTACATATTACTCAATATTAAAATTTTCAGGTAAAAAAAGATTTTGGCATTGCATAACATCAATGAGTTTTGTTACATTTTTGATGTCGTTGTTAATAGCGGGTATGAATAATTCAGATACTACTTTTTTAAGTGGATACTGGGTAGGTTTTTACATACTTATGACTTTGGCTTCCTATATTGTTCTTGATAAGTATAAGTAGTAAAGGGATACTTTGGATACTAACATTTTTAAATATAATCCTCTTATTCTAAACATGGTTATAAACCAAAATAATAAAATAAATAAAAGTTTCTCTGAAAGGAGGTTTATTTTAAATGAAAGGTAAAGACCTTATGAATGCTGTTTCTACAGTTATGGCTGTTGTAATACTTGTTGTTATTGCAGCTTTAATCGTTGGAACAATTCTGGACAATTCAGTCTTTTCTGACCTAACAATAATTAACACATCTAACATTGCAGATAGCTTTGGTAGTTTTGTAACTAACTTAATTGCTTTCTTAGCAGTTATTGGTACTATAGTTGGTGTTGTTTGGTTAGTAATGTACGTGAGAAAACTGTTCAGTAAGGAAGAAGGTTTGCAGAACATCACTGCATAAAGCCCCATCTAAAAAGTTAAAATGGCTAATAGCAAAGGTAAAGAAATAATGAACACAATTGCAGTAGCCATGATG
>JAWLDD010000157.1:0-6065 GCA_041686815.1 Candidatus Atribacteria bacterium
AGTGCTTTTAATAAAATTCGCTTTTGCATATTCCAAAAACACTACGTGTATAATTTCAATGAACCTCAGACCTATCCCTATGAGGGAACACCCTGCGACAGCTCGTCATTAACTAGAGACAACTTCATGGATCCCGAGATCTTCAAAGGCAATGATTGGGATTTCAATAGATTCAATCCAAAGCATTTTCAGCTGATTGAGAGAAGGATCCAAGACTTGATGGATTTGGGCATCGAAGCCGATCTAATTGTAATGCATCCATATGATCGTTGGGGATTTAGTAGAATGAAACCTGAAGAAGATGATCTATACTGGAGATATGTAATTGCTCGTTTTGCAGCTTACCGAAATGTCTGGTGGTCTTTAGCAAACGAGTATGATTTAATGAAAGCAAAAACTCCCCAGGACTGGGAACGTTATGCTTATATTATTTGTGAGAAAGATCCATATAATCATCTTCGCTCTGTGCACAATGGTATGAACATTTATGACTTCTCCAGACCTTGGGTAACTCACTGTAGTATCCAAAGAGTTGATGTATACAAGTCAGCGGAATTAGTAGATGAATGGAGACAAAGATACAAAAAGCCCATTGTTCTAGATGAGATATGCTATGAAGGCAACATAGAGCATGGATGGGGCAACATAACTGGACAAGAACTGGTTAGGCGTTTCTGGGAAGCAACTGTTCGTGGTGGATATGCTGGCCATGGGGAGACATATGTACACCCGGAAGATATATTATGGTGGAGCCATGGCGGAGAGCTTCATGGCGAAAGTCCCGAGAGGTTAAAATTCCTTTATGAGATCTTGCTTGATGTTCCAGGCCATGGACTAAGGCAACATAGGCTTTCATGGGACTCTGTCACTGGAGTTCCTGATTCTCTGACTCCTCCAGGGGATTATTACTTAGATTATTACGGTTTTAATCGGCCCAGCTCTAGGACATTCTATTTCGATGATACCACTAAATATCAGGTTGATGTCATTGATACATGGTATATGACTATAACTGATGCTGGAATACATCAAGGAAAATTCAGTATTGAGCTGCCTGGTAGACAAAACATGGCTATAAGACTAAAAAAAGTAGAGGAATAAACTATTATATCAATTAAGTGGCTTTTCTTAGTGTATAAGACATAGATAGAGCGGAGAAGAAACAGTTAATAAGAACGGAGGCAATAATATGGCGAAAATAAAAATAGGATTTGCACCAACTAGAAGAAGTATTTTTAGTGCACCGGACGCGATAAAGTATCGAAATTTAACCAGTGAAAGGTTAAAGGAACTTGGTGTTGATTTTGTTGATATCACTGATATCAATGAAGAGGGATTGCTATATAACGACGAAGATATGATCAAAATTGCTAAGAAGTTTAAAGAAGAGAAAGTGGATGGATTGTTCCTCCCCCACTGTAATTTTGGTACAGAATATGTATGTGCTAGACTGGCAAAAGAGCTCAATGTTCCAGTACTGCTATGGGGTCCACTAGACGAAAGGCCTGATGAAAACGGTGTTAGGCTTAGGGATACTCAATGCGGACTTTTTGCTACTGGTAAAGTACTTAGAAGATTTAGGGTTCCATTTACCTATATGACCAATTGTCGACTAGATGATCCGGTTTTTGAAAGAGGCTTGAGAGATTTTCTTGCAGTCTGTAACGTAGTGAAAACCTTTAGGAATACTAGGATACTTCAAATCTCCACAAGGCCATTTGATTTTTGGACCACTATGTGCAATGAAGGAGAACTGTTAGAAAAATTCAATATTCAGTTAGCACCTATACCAATGCCTGAACTAATAGAAGCTGTAAATGAAGCGAAGGCAGAAGGTAAAGAGGTTAAGAAAGTAATCGAATATATAAAAGACAATATGATTATAAAGATTAAAGAGAATGATCTAGAAAATGTAGCTGCTCTAAAAGTCGCAATGAAAGCATTAGCACAAAAATATGGATGCAATGCTATAGCAATTCAATGCTGGAATTATCTCCAAAATGAATTAGGAATAATGCCCTGTGCAGCAAATTCATTGCTAAATGATGAAGGAATACCAGTTGTATGCGAGACAGATATTCATGGTGCAATTACTGCCCTATTGGTTGAGGCAGCGGGGATGGGAGAAACAAGGTCCTTCTTTGCTGATTGGACAATTCGCCATCCTGATATCGAGAATGGTGAGCTGTTGCAGCATTGTGGACCTTGGCCAATTTCTGTTGCAAAGGAAAAGCCAATCTTAGGTTATCCTTTGGCATTCGATCACCCAGGCAGCATTACCGCAGAGGCCAAACATGGTGAAATAAGTCTCTGCAGGTTTGATGGAGACAATGGGGAATATTATCTATTACTCGGCAATGCAAAAGGTGTAGAGGGGCCAAAATGCATGGGTACTTATCTTTGGATAGAGGTAGAAAACGTAAAGCGTTTGGAAGAGAAGATAGTATGTGGTCCTTATATCCACCATTGTGTAGGTATTCATAAAAATGTAGTTCCCGTATTATATGAGGCATGTAAATATATAGGAGTTAAGCCTGATTTCTATGATCCTATTGAAGAAGATGTAAAGGCATATCTTAGAGGAGAATAGATAATATGGTCAATTTAAAAGTTAAAGCTTATGAACTACGCAAAGATATAGTTACGTTGATATACAATGCAGGTTGCGGCCATATAGGTGGAGATCTAAGCGTAATCGATATTTTAGTTGTATTGTATTATAAGCATCTGAATTGTTCACCTGAAAATATTGATCATCCTGATAGAGATCGTTTTGTTCTAAGCAAGGGTCATGCAGCAGAAGCTTTATATTGTGTACTGGCAGATAGAGGGTTTTTCTCAAAGTCTGATTTAGACAATTATTCGGGTTATATATCAGAGTATATAGGACATCCAAATAATAAAGTCAATGGAATAGAAGTCAATACTGGATCTCTAGGTCATGGACTATCGGTTGCTGTTGGCATGGCTCTTGCTGGCAAGATGGATGACAAGGACTATCGTGTATATACAGTTTTAGGAGATGGGGAGCTCGCGGAAGGATCAGTTTGGGAAGGGGTAATGGCTGCTAGCCACTATAAACTTGATAATTTAACCGCTATTGTAGATCGTAACAAGCTGCAAATCTCAGGCTGGACCAAGGATGTTATGTCACAAGATAGACTAGAAGATAGATGGGCAGCTTTTGGATGGCACGTTATTACTATTCCTGGCAACGATGTAGACGCTATTGACAAGGCCATTGAAGAAGCAAAAACTATAAAAGGAAAGCCTACTGTAATAATCGCCAATACCACAAAAGGGTGCGGTGTGTCCTTTATAGAGAATCAAGCTGGATGGCATCATAAGGTACCCAATGATGAAGAATATGCCAGAGCAATGGAAGAACTAGAAGCTGAATTAGAACTTAGGAGAGTGAGCTTAGGTGAATAAAATAGCTAACAAGCAAGTTATCTGTGAGGTGCTGTTAGAGGAAGCAAAGAATGATAAGGATATTGTTGTACTTTGTAGTGATTCCAGAGGCTCTGCATCTTTGACGGACTTTGCTAACACCCACCCTAGGCAATTTGTTGAAGTTGGAATTGCGGAACAGAACTTAGTTTCTATTAGCGCGGGATTGGCTAGCTGCGGTAAAAAAGCTTTTGCAGCTTCACCAGCTTGTTTCTTATCTACCAGAAGTGCAGAACAAGTCAAGGTGGATGTCGCTTATTCTAATACAAATGTCAAACTTATTGGAATCAGTGGTGGAATTAGCTATGGTGCCTTGGGCTTAACCCATCATTCCACCAATGATATTGCTGCTATGGCTTCCATTCCAAACATGAGAGTATATATTCCCAGCGATAGATTCCAGACAGAAAAGCTGATGAGAGCTCTGCTAAAGGATGAAAAACCTGCCTACATAAGAGTAGGGCGAAATCCTGTAGAGGATGTATACAGGGAAGATGAAATAGAGTTTGAAATGGATAAGGCGACTGTGCTGCAACAAGGAAATCATATAACATTAATCGCCTGCGGAGAGCTGGTAATTGAAGCAAAGAAAGCAGCTACGAAGTTAAAGAAAAAAGGAATTAACGCAAGGGTAATCGATATGTATTGTATTAAACCTATGGATAAAGAAGTTGTTGTGAGAGCTGCTAGAGAGACCAAAGGAATTATAACTATTGAAGAACATACTCGTTTTGGAGGTATGGGCTCCATGGTAAGTCAAATTGTAGCTAATCAATGTCCTACTACAAGAGTGATTAACCTAGCCTTACCAGATACCCCTGTTATTACAGGCAAATCGAAGGAAGTTTTTAAATATTATGGGTTAGATTCAGAGGGAATAGTAAAAACTGCGTCGGAGTTGATGGAAAATGTCCAATAAATATATACTAAGCATCGATCAAAGCACCCAAGGTACCAAAGGCCTTTTGTTTGATAGACAGGGAAGTTTGATAATGCGTTGTGATATTCCTCACGAACAAATTATTGATAGTCAAGGCTTCGTGGAGCACAACCCCAATGAAATTTTCCAAAACACTATAGAAGTAGCAAAGTTAGTTGTTGATAAGGCAGAAATTAATAAAGACGATATTCTGGGAATTGGGATCAGCAATCAACGGGAAACGGTTGTAATATGGGACAGACAATCAGGTGAGCCTATATATAACGCTATAGTTTGGCAATGCTTTAGAGGAAGGGATATTACCAACAGGCTAGAAGCAAAGGGCTATAGTTCATTAATTAGACAAGCTACCGGATTGCATCTGTCACCATATTTTTCAGCTGCAAAGATTAGTTGGATTCTGGAAAATGTTGAGGGTGCAAGGGAGAAGTCAGAAAAAGGAGACCTATGTTGTGGCACCATCGATAGCTGGTTAATATTTAAGCTAACTTGTGGGAAAGAGTTTAAAACTGATTACTCCAATGCCTCTAGAACTCAATTATTTAACATTAAAGACCTGGCCTGGGATGAGAAGGTATGTAAACTGTTTGGAATCAATATAGATACACTGCCAAAGGTTTGTGATTCTAACAGTTATTTTGGTGAGACTGATTTCAATGGATATTTTAATAAGCCTATTCCAATACACGGAGTTCTTGGCGATTCCCATGCAGCTTTATTTGCACAGGGTTGTTTTAATAAAGGTATGATAAAATCCACCTATGGAACTGGATCATCGGTTATGATGAATATCGGGGATGAACCAATATTTAGCGAAAACGGGATTGTAACTTCTTTGGCTTGGGGAATGGATGGGAAAGTGAGCTATGTACTGGAAGGCAATATTAATTATACTGGTGCAGTAATCAGTTGGTTGGAAAAAGATTTGAAACTGATAAAATCTGCAGATGAGACTCAGGCTTTAGCAGAGAAAGCCAATCCTATGGATAGAACCTATCTGGTTCCTGCTTTCACAGGTCTAGGAGCGCCATATTGGGATAGCAAGGCTACTGGAGTAATAACGGGTATTACTAGAACAACAGGGCAAGCAGAAGTGGTCAGAGCGGCTCTTAACTCTATTGCCTACCAAATCACTGATGTATTAAAGGCTATGAGTAATGATTCAGGTATTGAAATAGAAGAATTGAGAGTAGATGGAGGACCAACTAAAAACAGGTACTTAATGCAGTTTCAAAGCGATATGCTCAGCATCCCTGTACAGGTAGCAAATATTGAAGAGCTCTCTGGAACGGGTGCTGCTTATATAACAGGAATAGCTTTAGATTTATATGAGAGAGATCAGATCTTTTCCCGAATTAAGCGGACAAAATATGAAAAAAAGATGAGTAGTGAAGAAGTACAGAAGCTTTACCAAGGTTGGAAACATGCTGTAAGCAAGGTGTTAACCCAATCTTAGTTATGCTTAAAATAGAAAGGGGTTTGATGATGAAGGATTGTATTTATCAAAATACAGTTGAAAAATGGTGCGTTTTTGAAGTAACAGTGGAGGGATATTCTGACAAGAATCCTTTTGTAGACTACTATATCAAAGGGGAATTCCAAGGGAAAAATGAGAAAGTAGAAGTAGATGGGTTTTATGATGGTGAAGGCATATATAAAGTGCGCTTTATGCCTT
>JAWLDD010000158.1:0-6035 GCA_041686815.1 Candidatus Atribacteria bacterium
GGATGCTAAGAAAATGCTGGACTACACAGGCTGTGATGGAATAATGATAGCACGAGGGGCTCAAGGACGCCCATGGATATTTGAGAGCATACTTCATTATCTGAATACAGGGAACCTGTTAACAGAGCCATCTCCATCACAAAGAATCAAAATCGCATTAAAGCAATTGGATTTGGCTGTACAGTATAAAGGAGAAAAACTGGGTGTAGTGGAGATGAGAAAGCATTTGACTTGGTATCTGAAAGGCATGAGAAATGCAAATAAGATCAAAGATGCTATAAACAAGACCAATGACAAGGATCATGTAAAAAAAATACTTTTAGAATATCTGGAAAAAGAGTATAATTGAATACGAAAGAGAAGGCTAGCTTTGTCATTATTGTCAGTTGAACTGCTATAGTATGGATAGACAAAGGAGGAGCTATGAAAAGAATTGTAAGCATTAGCATTGGATCATCCTCAAGAAATCATAGGGTGGAGACCGAGATCCTTGGCCAAAAGTTCATAATCGAGCGGATAGGTACAGACGGAGATATTAAAAAGGCTATTGAAATAATAAAGGATCTAGATGGTAAGGTTGACGTATTTGGCATGGGAGGAATAGATATTTACCTTTATGGTAGAAACAATAAGCGATATGTGCTTAGATCTGCATTGCCTATCCTTAGGGCTGCAGTAAAGACACCCATAGTAGATGGCTCCGGTCTAAAAAATACTTTGGAAAGAAGAGTGGTTCAATTTGTCAATGATGAGTGCGGTATTTCATTGATGGGAAAGAGAATACTGCTGGTATCTGGATTGGACAGGTTTGGAATGGCTGAATCATTAGAGGCCTTAGGTGGAAAAGTAACCTATGGAGACTTGATATTTGCTTTGGGGATCAAGATACCTATAAATAGCCTAAGAGCACTCCATAATCTAGCTGCTGCCTTAATGCCCATTGTTAGTTGGATGCCCTTTAAAATGCTTTATCCAACTGGGGATAAGCAAAATGATAACATTCCTAAATATCATAAATATTATTATAATGCTGATATTGTCGCAGGCGATTTCATATATATAAAAAAGCACTTTCCTTTGGATATGAAGGGAAAGATAATTATAACGAATACGGTTACCTTGGAAGACATCAACTTCTTAAAAGAACGAGGAGTAAAAATGCTTATTACATCAACGCCTGAACTTAATGGCAGATCATTCGGAACCAATGTTATGGAGGCTGTTCTTTTAAGTCTGGTCAACACAACACTGGATCAAGTTACTCCCGAAATGTACGAGGACTTAATTAAGAAGAGCGGGCTTAAGCATCGAGTTGAGGTGTTGAATTAGATAGACACTGAGGCTATATACAAGGGGGTCTACTATTTATGGAGCGATTTGCATTAGTAGGAGTGCATGAGCAAATAGACAGATACATAGAGACTCATCCCTTACTCAGGTTGCTTCCAATTGGTTGGGCAAAATTTATAATACCCAAGGGAAAAGCCATATTTACCGAGACCATATATAAAAAAGGTTGTCAAGATGAACTAGGGTACATGCTATATGTACCTGGTTTTCATGTTAAACAAGGCAAGTATGAGGAATCTCATCGTATAAAGGTTATTCAAAACTTGATCGATGTTTTAGCAACAAGAGAAATCAAAGTATTGGTATTTCCACTATGGCGGAGATATCTATCAATAGAAGAAAAAAACTACCTTGAAGAAAACTCTATAACTTTGCTGGATGGGGGAATCATTAGACTGATATCCCTATTGGATACAGTTCAAAGGCTTTTTGCTATGCTAAGAGCTACGCCCAATGAAATGGAAGTGGGGATATGGGGTGCGGATAATATAGTAGGAAAGCTATGGACAGAGTTCCTAGCCCCTCACTTAAATAATCTGGTTATTGGAGGTAATGATATTCATGCTTTAGAGGAATTGAGCAATGAAATCCTTTATAATACAGGTCTATCCTGTCAAATCACTAGTAAACCTCATTACTGCTTGAAAAATAAGTCTATGATTATTCTTACTTCTTTTCCCGAAGGATGGGAGAAGCCCGAATTTAGCAGGTTAACCGTCTTATCATATGGGTTAGGTAAGGAGAGCTGTTCTATTTACGAGGCTGATTCTAAAGGAATTTTTATCGGATCCGGTTTTCCTTCAATTCCAGAGAATTTACAAACCTCTATAGATTTGAGTCCATGGGATCAAGTGGGTATATTAGAAGCAACCCTTTTTATCATGGAAGAACCCTTTCGTCGCCTACTAGAGAATTCTCCGCTAACTATGGATAACATAAAAAAAATTAAAGAAATACTGAAAAGATATGGAATTACTTCAGCAGGTATGATATCAAAAAATAGCTTTTTATCATATGATGGTTTTCGAAGGGCTTATTTTGGGAATTTCCTTGACAAGATAAATGATAGTATTCTATAATATATTCAATCAAAAACTGGTAGTAAAAGCACTGTCGCCGCTTTATGCTGCATTCAGTGCTTATTGCATTAGTATACGGATTATCTTTGTTGTAAAGGCTATCAGAATAAAAGAAAAATATAGGCATATATTATCATCATATCTTTTATCATGTTCAAGGAAATTGTAATTTACCTTGGATTTGGTAAAGATTTAATAAGATAAAGGGGAGACTAAATATGACAAATAAAGAAACTCTATTGACACCTGAAGGTGTAGTAAAGCTGGAGCAGGAATTGAACTATTTGAATACGGTTAAGCGTAGGGAGATAGCCGAGCGTATAAAACAAGCTATTGCCTTTGGGGATCTAAGCGAAAATTCAGAATATGATGAGGCAAAAAATGAACAAGCCTTTACAGAAGGCCGTATAGTTACTTTGGAGAATATGCTTAGAAATGTTCGGGTCATTGATGATGAAGATATTTCTACAGATAGGGTAAGTATTGGCTGTACTGTTAAGATACTAGACATAGAGTTTGATGAAACTTTGGAATATACCATCGTAGGTTCTGCAGAGGCAGATCCCACACAAAATAAAATTTCCAACGAATCTCCTGTAGGCCGTGCATTAATAGGTCAACAGATAGGTTCGGTAGTAGATGTCAATGTACCCGATGGAGTTATTAAGTTTAAGATATTGGATATAAAGAAGTAAACCCAAATAAGGGGTATATAAGGTATTATTTTTTTATACTTTAGTGATAACAAATAGATGATTTTCTCATTATGTTTGTCTGAAGTTAAAAGCAAATAACGGGAGAGGTATGAATATAGATGAGTGAAACAAGAGAAGATGGCATTATGGATGAAAACTTGAATGAGATTCTTAAAGTTAGGAGAGAAAAACTTACAAAGCTTCGTGATGCAGGTAAAGACCCTTTCTTGATTACAAAGTATAGTCCTACCCACAAAGCTACAACTATATTAGAAGAATTTGAATCTCTTGAAAATCAAGAAGTAACTATTGCTGGCCGCATAATGACCAAAAGGGTTATGGGGAAGGCTAGTTTTGCTCATATATTGGATAGCACTGGACAAATTCAGATATTTGTCCAAGTGAATCAACTGGGCAAGGAAGCTTATGATGATTTTAAAACCTTGGATATTGGGGACATAATCGGAGTGAAAGGAATTGTCTTCAGAACCAAAAAAGGTGAGATTTCTGTAAAGGCAAGCGAGATCACCCTTATGTCAAAATCCTTGCAACCCTTACCTGAGAAATGGCACGGCCTCAAAGATACCGATCTTCGATATAGGCAAAGACATGTTGACTTGATAGTGAATCCCGATGTCAGAAAGACTTTTGTCATTCGTTCAAAAGTAATACAAGGGATACGAAACTATCTTGATAAAAGAGGGTTTTTAGAGGTGGATACTCCTATACTGCATAATACAGCAGGAGGTGCATCAGCTAGGCCCTTTATTACCCATCACAATACTTTGGATATAGATATGTATCTTCGTATTGCTACCGAGTTACATCTAAAAAGGCTGATAGTGGGTGGCTTTGATAAGGTTTATGAGATGGGGCGTATTTTCCGAAATGAAGGAATGTCCATAAAGCATAATCCTGAATTTACTACCATAGAGCTCTATCAAGCTTATGCGGATTATGAGGATATCATGAGTCTGACCGAAGATATGATCTCTACTGTAGCCAAGGAGGTATTGGGCACCACCGAAATTGAATATCAAGGACAGCCTATAAATCTAACTCCACCATGGAACCGAATGACAATGATAGAGGCAGTTAGAAAGTACACTGGCATTGACTTTGATTCATTTAACAGTGATGAAGAAGCCATCAAAGCCATAAAGGGAATCGGTATAGACATTGATAAACATATTACTTGGGGGGAAGCCTTAAATATAGCATTTGAGGAGAAGGTAGAAGAGCACTTGGTGCAACCTACCTTTATCACCGAATATCCTATAGAGGTTTCGCCACTTGCTAAGAAGATGAACGAAGACCCTCGCTTGACTTATAGATTCGAGCTCTTTATTACCGGTCGCGAAATCGCCAATGCCTTTACGGAGCTTAATGATCCAATTGACCAGAGAGAAAGATTCATGGAACAGGCAAAGCAAAGAGCAGCTGGGGATGATGAAGCTCATATGATGGATGAGGATTTTGTAAATGCCCTTGAAATAGGCATGCCTCCTACAGGAGGGTTAGGAATCGGTATAGACAGACTTATTATGTTATTAACCGATTCGTATTCCATTCGCGATGTTATTCTTTTTCCTACAATGAAACCGAGAGATTAAAGATATGAACAAAGTGTAAATTATGTAGTCGGGGAAAACCCGACTACTTGTATGTTCAAAAGATTTATTCTATAATAATATCATAGGTATTGCGGTTTTCGAACTTAAATGGTTATAAAGGTTTTTGTTGTCTGATGGTTTGAGGAAAAGGGTGGTTGGTATTATGTATCATGTAGAGATAAATCAGGAACGATTTAGAAACCACATTCAATATGATTGGTGGAAGTATATCGCAGGTATTCTTGCCACGGTTTTTCTATGGAGTTTAATGACTGCCATTACTAGACCTAGGACACCTGACGATAAAAAATTAGATATTTTCCTTGTTGGAGATTATGTGTTAGATGAGCCCATAGAAACCATAAGCAATAACATTCTGCAGGATTTCCCCAACTTGTTAGAGGTAAATATAGATAGTATTCCCATTGGAGGCGACAGCGGTATGGATTATGCTGGACGGCAAAAGCTTATGGTAATGATGGGTAGCCAAACAGGAGATATATACGTATTTGATAAAGTAGAGTTTGAGAAGTTCGCTATACAGGGAGCATTTCTACCGCTGGATGATTTTATAGAGCAGAATAAGGATTTGATTGACCTCGACAACCTTGAAAAGCACAAAAGAGAGATAAGAGAAGGGGAAGAAGAATCTGAAGCACATTATTATGGAGTTCCTATGGACGCAGTGAAGATCTTTGATAATACAGGATACAATTCAGCAGATAAGGTTCTAGGAATAACTGCTTTTAGCAGGAATCAATCTTCAGCCTTTGATGTTTTAAAATGGATTTTAAATAATGGTTCTAACTAAGTTATAATTCAGTATAGTTGTAGAATTACACATACTTTAATGATGGATGGGAAAGTCTATACTTGTTTAGACTTTCCCATTGCTTTTCCATAGAATAAAATTATTTAGTTTTTGAAATATTATATCTACATAAATAGATCTTTGAGCTATTATTCAATTTGTCATTGACAGCTTGTATTGCATATGCTAATATAAAGTTCCTCATTGAAAGAGGCATAAAAAAATCTATTTAAAATATGTTGACACGATATTTTAGTTATGATAATATATTATTTGCTGCCCGACAAAATAGATTGCAGCAAAAATAAATAAAAAAAGTTGTTGACAAATCGAAATGATTTTGTTAACATAATAAGAGTCGCCTCACGGACGAGGTTAGACGAAAAAAAGAAAATTGATCTTTGAAAACTGAACAGTGTAAAGGAAATGCAAAGTCAATTCCAAAGACATGCTTTAAAAGTATGGACAACGAATAAATTAGTTAGAG
>JAWLDD010000159.1:0-6003 GCA_041686815.1 Candidatus Atribacteria bacterium
CCACCATATTGTTTATAATGGGACATGAGAAGGGATTTGAAGCGGTTCAGAATATAGCCAATGTAGAGGCTATAGCTATAACCCAGCATAAGGAAGTATATACCACCCAAGGATTAAAGGGTAAACTCATTCATTCAAATGATCACTACAGGATCATGGATTGACAGCTACTGGAGGAAACCAATGAAACCTAAAATCGGCGATATTATGGTTTATATTTTTATAGTTATCTTGGTGGGTCTCAGCTTTTTAGGAATAAAGAGCCTTGGCACCCATGGGGGTAAGACCATGGTTAATATTGAGCTGGATGGTAAATTAATAAAGACATTGGAGTTACCAGAAGCAAATGACGATATAAAGGCTGAGGAAATACGAGTTGACGTAGGAGATGGGAAATACAATATTGTGAGGGTTTCGCCCCAAGGAGTTGAAGTTATAGACGCCAATTGTCCTGATAAGCTCTGTGTCAGCTCTCCTACAATAGGGATTCCAGGGCAATCCATCATATGTATTCCCCATAAGCTGATCATAAGGATTACTGGGGAAGCAGAAGGTGGGGCTGTGGATGATACGGCATCGTGAGGTAATGATTATGAGAAAAACACGTAAGATGACTTTGTTAGCACTTATTATATCTCAAGCATTGGTGCTTCATTATATAGAGGGGTTTATCCCGGTATTAGCTCCGGGAGCCAAGTTGGGGCTAGCCAATATCATGACCATGGTTACCCTTGCCTTATTTGGCTTTAAAGAGGCTATAGTAGTGGTCGTCATTAGATCTATACTAGGACCTATTTTGGGAGGCAGTGTAACAGGAATTCTATACAGTTTATCTGGTGGTATCCTAAGCGGTATAGTTATGGCTGTTATATATATAAATTTTGAGGATTATTTCACCTTTATGGGTGTAAGCACCGCGGGTGCGGTGTTTCACAATATAGGTCAGCTGCTCACAGCCTCTTGGTTATTCGGTACAATAGGCATTCTCTTTACCTATTTACCAATTTTGATGTTGGCAGCAGTGGTGACTGGCTATTTTAACGGTTTGGTCTCTCGCTATTTGTTGGGCTATTTAAGAAATAGGGTGAAGTAAGAACTTATAGCTATAATCAACTGGAGATATATTTGGGAGGATCAAGATAATGAGAATTTGGAGAAAGGATTCTGATATCTATTCTGAATTGGAGGAAGTTGATAAGTATATTCGCAAGGCTCTAAAGACTCGACAGGTTACCTTGGCGAAAGGCGTGGGAGAGCTTTTAGAGGCTGGAGGTAAAAGACTGAGACCAGCTTTGGTGCTGATGTCCGGTCAATTTGGCCAATACAATAGAAAAAAACTTATGCCTTTGGCAGCAGGCATTGAGATACTTCATATGGCTACTCTGGTTCACGATGATATCATAGATAATGCAGATACCCGGCGCGGCGTACCAACGGTACAGGCTAAATGGGGCAAGGATATGGCTGTGTTTACCGGTGACTTTCTGCTGACCAGATCCTTCTCCTTAATCACTCAAAATGTGGCATTAGAAAACATGCATAAATTGTCCAATGTGATGAAAGCTATATGTGAAGGAGAAATCGACCAATATGAGACTCGCTACGATTTAAATACAAGTATCAACACCTATTTGAAGCGTATAGCTAGAAAGACGGCATTGTTATTCTCTCTAAGTTGCCGTGTAGGTGCCGAAGAGTCCAATTGTAGCAAGAATGTTACATGGAACCTGTGGCATTTTGGTAAGAATCTGGGTATGGCCTTTCAGATTGTGGACGATTTGCTGGATTTCGCAGGCGATATTCAGGCTGTAGGTAAGCCCTTGTTGGCGGATTTTGCAAATGGGGTATTTACTTTGCCGGTTTTATATATGGCTAGTCAGCCAAAGTATAGAGATAAACTGGAGAAAATTGTAGAAAGGGGCCAATATACACCCGAGGAATTAAATAAGGTGCAAAAATGGGTACACGAGAGTGGAGCCATGGACTTTTCTAAAAAGCTGGCTAAGCGATATATGGATAGAGCACTAAATAATCTTGATAATCTACCCTCTATTCCTGCCAGAGACTCTCTTAAACTTTTGGTATTAGAATTGCAGGAGAGGCGTTATTAAGCGGTGTTATGTATACATATGTAATAAATCGGGCATATTTATGAATAATTTATTAATATTTTCTTAATTCAACAATAATTTTAATAAAAAAGAAGGATTATACTACAATTTGTCGTATACTATATATAGTACTTTTATAATGCTATCCATACATCGTTGTGTACTTAAAATTATTACATCCAGGTGTTAAATGTCTTAAATAAGGGTGATTATATGGGACAGATTGATAAACTTAACAAGAATATCGAGGCTTTGCGGGGATATCTGAATAAACTTATTGAGAAAGGTGAAGATGGTCCCGAATTGTTGTTAGCCAGCCAACAATTGGATGAGCTACTGGTGGAATATTATACAACCATCAGTAAATCTGGGAAAAGTGTATAATTTTGCATAATTTAATATTTATTATTCCTCAGTATTGCATAATAGATCTTTAAATGGTAAAATATTAGAAAATTAATATTTGTGCAATGAAGGGGAATAGTAGGAAACATTTCCGAACCCGCCCTGGAGCTGCAGAGATGAAAACCAGTATTCTCTGCCGGCAGCAATGTCGTTATGGTTTGAGTGAGCGTAAAGCTAAATAAGGTGGTACCGCGGATTTCCTCCGTCCTTTATGGATGGAGGTTTTTGTATTTTATGGCAATATTAGGAAGGAGAAGTGACAAGGTGAGCAAAAACACGAAAGAATTTGTAGCTTATATTACCCCTAGAGAAGAGGATTTTTCCAGATGGTATACTGACATTATTTTAAAGACAGACCTAGTGGATTATTCTCCGGTTAGGGGGTCTATGGTAATTAAACCCTATGGGTACGGTATATGGGAGAATATCCAAAAGGAATTGGATGAAAGATTCAAGGCCACAGGACACAAGAATGCATATTTTCCCCTATTTATTCCTGAAAGCCTGCTTCAAAAGGAAGCAGATCATGTAGAGGGCTTTGCACCAGAGGTTGCTTGGGTGACTCATGGTGGAAATGAAGAGTTGACCGAGAGATTGGTAGTTCGTCCCACCTCTGAAACCATCATCTGTGCAATGTATGCAAAATGGATCCAGTCCTATAGGGATCTTCCAGTTCTTTATAATCAATGGTGCAACGTAGTGCGCTGGGAAAAGACTACCAGACCTTTCTTAAGAACCTTGGAGTTTCTGTGGCAAGAAGGACATACAGCCCATGCCACGGAGGAGGAAGCTCAGGAGGAGACCATGAAGATGTTGGGAGTTTATGAGGAGTTTGCTAAAAATGTATTGGCCATTCCCATGGTAGCAGGACAGAAGACCGAGAAGGAGAAATTTGCTGGCGCTCTTCGTACCTATACCATTGAAGCTCTGATGCAGGACGGGCAAGCCCTCCAGGCTGGAACTTCCCACAACCTAGGTCAACATTTTGCCAAGGTATTTGATATTAAATATCTGGATAGAGATGGCAAGCAAAAATACGTATGGCAGACCTCCTGGGGTGTAACCACTAGACTGATAGGTGCTATCATCATGGTGCATGGGGACGAGAGAGGGCTGGTATTACCACCTAAAGTAGCACCTGTTCAGGTAGTGATGGTGCCCATTGCTTTCCATAAGGAAGGTGTTCTTGAAAAGGCTAATGCCATCTTTGACGAATTGAAAGCTGCGGGATTAAGAGTAGAGTTAGACGATAGTGATACCCAAAGCACAGGTTGGAAATTCAACCAATGGGAGATGAAAGGCGTTCCTCTAAGGCTGGAAATAGGACCTAAAGACATAGAAAAAAATCAAGTAGTACTGGTACGCAGGGACAACCATGAAAAGGTCTTTGTTCCAATGGAGAATCTAGCCCAGACCATAGAGAACATGCTGGATGAAGTTCATAAGGGGCTCTATGAGAAAGCTCTGGCCATGAGAGAAGCTCATACCCATGTAGCTCATAATATGGATGAATTTAAGGATGCCCTGGAAAACAAAAAGGGGTTTGTAAAGGCCATGTGGTGCGGCGACAGGCAATGCGAAGATAGCATCAAAGAGCAAACCGCTGCTACCACCAGATGCATACCTTTTGAGCAGGAGCATCTTGATGATCACTGCATATGTTGCGGTGAACAAGCTAAGCATATGGTGTATTTTGCAAGGGCATACTAAAATTAATACTATAGCTACTCAATTTCATATACCGGTGATGGATGAGTAGCTATAGTATTTTTTTATGAAGTGAAAGTAGCGTTTTTCCGCAGGATTCGTTAAATTTATATTTATTGTTTACAAAATTAGTCTTTTATGATATAAATATTGTACACAAAGATATAAAAACTATATTGCATGAATAAAGTTGATCTATACATGAACTTTGTTGAAATATAAGAATATTAAAAAATGATTAAAAAGAATGTTGCAATAAAAAATACCTTATGTTATAATGTACTAAAATTACAACTCAGTTTTTAGCAAAATCACGATAAACAAAACAAAATTCTAATATGCAAATTAAAAAGTGAAATAACCAAAAAATCTATTAGATAGAGAGATTATAGAGTTATGAGAGCAGGAGTATATTAGCAAAGCTTATACGATATTAATATATTTCACTACTTTGTTGATACAGTCTTAATGTTTTCATCCTTCTGTTGTTACAGTTTAATAATACAATTGAATATTTTTGATGGATCAGTCATTACAGTAATATATCTCACTATAGTTATCATAATATTTAATATATTGTGTATGATTGTGCTATTTATATCTAAATAATTGAAAAAATAGAAATATTTAGGTTTGTAGGTGTACTACAATTTAAATACACACAACATAACTTTTAGAGATGGAGGGTTATTCTATGATTGAGCAAGCAAAATTGCCACATCAAATCACACCTCGCAAAAAGAGCTTTTTCAAAAAATTTATGGAACAAGCCGATTTGCAATTATTAGTTATTCCTTCAATTATTCACATTATTATTTTCTCCTATATACCGATGTACGGTATACTAATGGCTTTTCAGGAATTCCGTTTAGGGGACTTCCCTGGCCTAAGCGAATGGGTAGGTTTTAAACATTTTACTTATCTCTTTAAAGATCCAAACTTCACAACAGTATTGAGAAACACAATAGCTATCAGTTTATTAAAAATGGTTATTAACTTTCCGGTACCCATTATTTTTGCAGTTTTGTTGAATGAAGTTAGAAATAAGCATTTCAAAAAGAGCGTTCAAACCATTAGCTATCTACCACACTTTATTTCTTGGGTTGTTGCCGCAACATTGTTATTTGATTTCTTCTCAATTGACTACGGTGCTGCAAACAATGCCCTAAAAGCCCTAGGTTTAATTGAAAGACCAATTCACTTCTTTGGTAAAGGGGAATACTTCTGGGGTATGGCAGTTATAACAGACCTGTGGAAAGGTCTTGGATGGAACTCGATTATATTCTTTGCAGCCATCTCTTCCATTGATCCGGAATTATATGAAGCGGCTGAGATAGATGGAGCAGGCAGATATGCAAAGATGTGGCATATCACAGTAGCTACTATAATGCCTACCATCATACTACTACTCATCTTTACCGTAGGAAACCTATTAAATGCTAACTTTGATCAGATAATGATGTTAACCAACCAAATGGGTAATGCAAAGCTTCGTGAATATGCTGATGTTATTGATACCTATGTATATCGTATAGGTCTTAGAGAAACTAGATATTCCTTCGCAGCTGCGGCAGGTTTATTCAAATCGGTTATAAATATAATTCTGTTATTATTAGCTAACAAGTTAGCAAGCAAGACAGAGAACGCATTATTCTAGGAATGTTTAGGAGGGGGAAAAGATGAATAGAAAGAAGACGGTCGGTGATTGGATATTTATGACATTGAATGTCATATTTATGTTGATAGTTGTGCTAGCCACCCTATATCCCTTTATAAAGTC
>JAWLDD010000160.1:0-5969 GCA_041686815.1 Candidatus Atribacteria bacterium
ATAATAGGGAAGATATACCCGTGGATGAAAATGGGGAGCGTGATTTGGAATCTATTGATATTATTGATATCGAGCTTTTCAATGAACAGATGACTGCCTTGATTCAAGGTGAAGAAGTGGAGATCCCAAGATATAATTTTGAAAAAGGGCAAAGGGAATATCTAGGAAACAAGGTTAAATTGGCGACAGATCAATTGATCATCGTTGAAGGGATACATGCTCTAAATGAAAAACTAACTGCCATGGTTCCTCAGAGCAATAAGTATAAGATATATATTAGTGCATTGACACAACTTAATATTGATAACCACAACCGAATTCCTACTACTGATACTAGATTGATCAGAAGGATGATTAGGGATTATCAATTTAGAGGTGCATCCATAGAGGAAACTCTCAATATGTGGCCTAATGTCCGCAGGGGAGAGGAAAAGAATATATTTCCCTTTCAGGAGCAGGCAGATGTAATGCTAAATACTGCCCTAATATATGAGTTGGCAGTTTTAAAGCCTTATATAATGCCGTTGTTGGAGAAATTTGATGAAGATCATCCATATTTTATAGAAGTTAATCGTCTAAAGAAGTTTATGAAATACTTCGTTGAACTGGATTCTGATGATATACCCAATAACTCAATTTTGAGGGAATTTATAGGGGGAAGCTGCTTTTAGTATCATGTAATGAAAAGCATTATTGATTGATTACTTAATTTAAAGTTTCAAGAGGGGGACAACTATATGAATAAAAATAACTTTAAGACAAAGGTTCTTCTTTTCATTTTATTAGCTGCATTGGCTATTTTTTCTGGATGCTCGCAGATATTTGAAAGGTATATCCAACCTGACAATGAATTTCCTGATCAAGCAACTATTGATGAGGAAACCATTCCTCCTGAGGATATAGCTATGGAGGATGAGTCTGATGATCAAGAAGAACTACCATTAGAAGAGCCAAAGCCTACAGGAAAGACCAGCGTGAAGCTCAGCGTGGTAGGGGATATAATGGTGCATATGCATCAGCTAAAAGCTGCAAAGGAACCCGATGGTAGCTATAACTTTACAGAGGTGTTTGAGGATATAAAGCCGTATCTAGAAGAGGCTGATATTGCAATGGGCAATTTAGAGACCACTATAAGCACCGATGAGATCGGTTATACCGCATATCCTAGGTTTAGGAGCCCGGAATCCCTGATTAGTGCATTGAAGGAAGCAGGATTTGATGTATTAACCACAGCTAACAATCATACCTTGGATGGTGTGGAATTTGGAGTAGAAAACACCCTTAACAAGTTGGATGAATATGGTATTCTACATACAGGGAGCGCTCGTTCACCTGAAGAGCGGGAACAGATTTTGATGATCGAGAAAAATGATATAAAGATAGCTATTCTAGCCTATACTTATGGCACCAATGGAATGGAAGGCGCAGTCAATCAGGATAAGCTTGTCTATATGGTCAATTATCTGAATGACATATCCAAGATAGAAGCAGATATCAACCGTGCAAAAGACGAGGGTGCAGAGTTTATAATTGCATGTACTCATTGGGGAGACGAATATGTAAGAACTCCAAACCAGTGGCAAAAAGAGATGGCTGATAAATTATTCTCCATGGGAGTCGATGTTATCTTCGGTAGCCATCCCCATGTTATTCAACCAACAGAAAAGAAAACCATAACTACTCCGGAAGGCTTGGAAAAAGAGGTATTTGTCATATATTCGCTGGGAAATATTGTATCCAACCAACGAGACCGGTATAGGGATAGCGGTCTTATACTCAACTTGGAAATAGTAAAGGATTATGACAAAGGCACTGTAGAGCTGGGCGAATTAGATTACATTCCTACATGGGTATACAGGTTTACTGAAAATGATCGATTGCACTACAGAATTTTACCTGTTAAGGATTTTATGGATGAAGATTTTGGCACTGAGGTTAATAATAGGATCAAAGAAGTATGGAACGAAACCACAACCCATATTGATGACGATTATTTAAAGGCTAGGGAATAAAAACCCTAGCCTTTACTTTTTGTATCTATTTATTGGAGGGACGGGATAACCCGTCTGGAATATTTGAGAACTAACTTTATAAGGGTTACGTGAATGGGTACTAAGAAAACCCTTGAAATAAGGTTAGACGGCACGAAAGCTATAAATGCCTTGCCAGTTATCATACTAAGCCACAGTGGTGTAAGCAGGACAGAGGTTAAAGCTTCCACCAAAACGACTATCAGAAGTAATCGCCACCAGGTCTGCTTTTCTCTGTAAAATCCAGCTAGCAGCGCTGGGATTAAGCCAGTTAAAGCTCCGTTTACAGCAAATCCCGGGAAATAAGGGCCTAGTGGCTTTATTAGATAGCCTATACTATCAGCCAATATACCTGATATAGCTCCATAGACTGGACCTAATAGCATACCGCTTAAATAGATTGGTATCGGACCAAAGCTGATTCTTAGGACTGATAGGCCGCCGATTACCATATCTCCCGCAAAAAAACGAGAAAGTATAATACTGACAGCTATAAACAATCCAGCCAATGATATCTTTCTAATTCTACTATCCAAGAAATAGCACCTCCTTTCTCTTTGAATGGCAAAGAAGCCCACAACAAAGAGAAGATAGTGCTCATTAAAGATCTTTGTATGTGGCAGCGGACGCAACATTGCATCGCGGATAAAATCCTTCGTTTAGGGGCAACTTCCCATCCCCTAACACTTAACGCGCAATGCCTACTCTGCACATTCAATATGACATCTGTATGAAATTTTTTGAGTCATACTATTATCATGAATTATAGCAAAAGGTGTCGTGTATTGCAATGTTTATAATGTCATTTTTGGAAACTGCTTTATTATCTCTTTAGCCATCACATCAGCCATTTCTAATGCTTGTCTTTCTAGTTCATCGTATAGTTGTACAGTTGCTTCAAAGTCTTCATTGAGAAAAGCGATGGCTTCGGCTTTTACTAGGCTAAGATGATGGTGCAGCAATGATCTCCATTCCTCTGCACTCCAATATGGGTTGATACTGCCTAAAAGAAGCGCTATGTTGTCTGCATTGTTATACCATGATCTCTCTAACTCTTCGGCAGCTATATTATCTCCTGCCTTAGATGCTTTGACAAGCTCTGCAGCAATAACTAGGTGTTCGGTTAGTAAATCACTAAACTTTGATGCGATTTTAGCTCCATAAAAAGGTTCTAGTGCTTTCCCAAAATCTTTAGGGTTTTGTAGAAGGCGTTCGGTAACAAAGCTTTCATTGGGAAGGTCTTGAACTATACTCATTATTGTCATTTTAGTCCATACAGTATGTTGTTCCCATAGCATGCGAATTAGATTAATCAGTCGTAACTGTCCTTTGCTAATGCATTTAATGCGGGAATAATTATGCGGAGGATAATAGTATGGATTTATTCCATATCGAGATGTTCCAGACGGATAGATGCTCATTTATTCACCTCCTCGATATCATATAGATTATACTATGATTGTATCAATAGTTTGGTTAATTATTTCCATGTCCTATAGCCTTACTGTCAATAGGGTGTTATAATAAGACTAAATAAACCCAACATCATATCCTATGTATATGATGAGCCTTATATTATGGCAAGGGATAAAAATGGAGGTAATGTAATATGCGTTGGGAACATCTTGTGCCATCTGATTTTGAAAAAGCTGTAAAAGAGACTGGACTCTGTATTGTGCCTACTGGTTCTCTGGAGCGACATGGCGATCATTTACCTTTTGGGTGTGATATGATTGTTGCTCATACTGTGGCGTGCAAAGCTGCAGAAATTGAACCAGCAGTAGTTTTTCCGCCCTACTTCTTGATGCAGGTACATGAAGCAGCATGCTTCACGGGAACAGTCAATTTTCCTCAGGCATTTGCCATTGAAGCCTTTGGCCATATTTTAAAATCTATTGCTGCTAACGGATTTAAAAAAATACTTATTGTAAATGGACACGGGGGCAATTCCCATATGTTAGATTACTTCTCAATGAGTAGGCTTGATGAACCTACCGACTATATTTTCTATCAAACCGGTGTCTCGGGGAGATTAACAGATGAGGAGAATAAAATAATAGAAAAACTATGGGATAGCGATTTTGGTGGACATGCATGCGAGATGGAAACATCTCTATTTATGGCTTGCTGCCCTGGTAAAACTAAATTGGAATATGCTCCAAAATCACCGGTTAAGCCGCTGGGGCGTTTCAAGCATTTGCGTGAAAATGGAGTAGCAAATCCATTATGGTGGTATGCCGATTACCCTGAAAACGTTGTTGGCGATGCTAGCGTTGCTTCGGAAGAGAAGGGTAAGGTAGTTCTAGATATTTATGCTAGATCGGTAGCAAGAGCTATTAAGGCTGTTAAAGAAGATAATGAGGCTCCACGTCTCCAAGCGGAGTTTACAGAGCGGCTTAAGAACAAAGGGAAATAAGGTTTCATTAATAGGACTGGAAATATAGCCAGTCCTTTTCTTTATGAAAAAAACAAAAAACGATGAAAAAGATATTGACAACTTGGGACTACAAGTGTAATATATAAACACAGACTACACTTGTAGGAAGGAGATGATGAAGTGCAGGAGTTACCCAAAATTTCTGATGCTGAATGGCAGGTTATGAAGGTATTGTGGAATGAGTCCCCTTTAACGGCAAGCCAAGTTATCGATGAATTGAAAAAGAATACTACTTGGAGCCCTAAGACCATTCATACCTTACTCAACCGTTTGGTAGAAAAAGGCGCCCTTAACGTTGATAAGGACACCACGCCATATGAGTATTGTCCGCGGGTATCTCAAGAGGAATGCATGAGGAAAGAAACAGAGTCGTTTTTAGAAAAGGTTTACGATGGTTCTATGAAAATGCTTCTAACTAGTTTTGTAGAGAATGAGCGGCTGTCACCTGAGGAGATTCAAGAGTTAAGACGCATACTGGAATAAACCATAAATCTAAGGTGGTGAAAGGGATTGAACCTGTATAGACTATTTCAGATGGTATTATCCATGTCTTTTATGGGGAGTATTGTAGCTATAGTCATTCTTTTGATTAAGGCGTTATTTAAGGATAAACTTGGTGCTGCATGGCATTATTATATTTGGTTTTTGCTCATGATAAGACTAATTATGCCTTACGCTCCTGAAGCTTCTATTAGTATTTTCAATCTAATACCCCAATCATCTTTAATGATCGATAAATACATAGAATCACAGGATACTAACAATGGTATTGATCTTAATATCATAAACAGTAAAGACTCCCATTATCAAGGTAGGGATAATACCCATAGTGTACCAGGAAGTAGTCAAGGAATTAGCAGTACCAGCCCAAGTCATTGGTATGCCTTCTTTGAGCCAAAGACATTGTCAAGAGCATTACAATTGCTTTGGATAGCAGGTGTACTTACGGTTGTTGCTTATAACCTTATAGGCTGTTTGCTGTTACAGGGGAGAATAAGGGAATTGCCAAAGCATACGTTAGCAAGCCAGGTTGATATTTTAACCAAATGTATGAAAAAGATTAAAGCTAAAAAGATGCCGGAAGTTATCTGTTATCCCGAGACAAGAGTACCTTCACTTTATGGTGTCCTCAAACCTAAGATCATAATCTCACAGGACATGGTGGATCGCTTAACGCCAGAAGAGCTAGAACATATATATCTTCATGAGTTGATACATATAAGACGAGGAGATATATTGATAAACTGGCTAATGATGATTATACAAGCGATACATTGGTTTAATCCTATGGTTTGGTATGCCTTTAATAAAGTACGGAAAGACCGTGAAATTTTCTGCAACGCCCAGGTATTGACTTATCTAGAACCGGAGAAACGGAAGAATTATGGGAATACTATTATCAGTTTGATAGAATTCTTATCTAAACCCGATTGGAATCAGGGAACTATTGGAATGGCAACAAGTAAATCTGAGATTAAGAGGAGGATAATAATGATAAAGAA
>JAWLDD010000161.1:0-5931 GCA_041686815.1 Candidatus Atribacteria bacterium
TACAAATTCCGGATATTCTGCTTTAAAACAGTCCTCTCGAAAAACCTGCGAAATCCTTGAGTCAATTTTTCATCCGAGTTTGCCTTGGAGGAACTAATATCCAAATAATACCGTCTTGTATTTAGCTCTAGGGAAATTGAATCCAAAGGCAACCCATGAGTTCTCTTTTCATGAGCCTTGGATGTCAAGATAAAACTTTCTGAAGCTATCTCATCACCATCATATGTGAACATAGTGTTTTCATCAAGAATAAGGGCAATTGCATTTTTATATTTGGCTATAACCTCACCACCAAATTGTGATGCTAGCCAGGTATAATACTGGATCATCTCTTCATCATTTAATACCCTTCCCCCTACTCGCCTTATATGAACACCCGGTTGAAATGCATCGTCTATTCCTTCAATGTATAGGCCAGAATCACAGGAAAAGACAGGCATCCTTGCCTTCTGGTAGTATGCCAATGCCTTTATTTTAGCATTGTCCAAGGGGTTATTCCCAACTTCCTCTATTTCACCAATATCCACTTGGATATCCTTTATACTTATTATTTCGATACCCATGCCAAACAGCATATTCTTCATATGATCTACTTTCCCTAAATTAGCCGTTCCATATAATAGCTTCACTTTAGTGCCCCCGCTTGTATAATAATGCTAAACTTTGTAAGTTTATATCAGCATTGTACCATATTAGATCATGAATTCATAGAAGAAATTGGTATTATGAAAGAAAACCGTTATGCGGGATTGACATGAACCACCACATCACCAACATTTTTCTTTCCCTTTATTTTTTCCTTGATTCGAGCTGCAACAGCATGACCTTGCTCAACAGTCATTGTCCCGGAAACCGATACCTTCACTATGATTATGAAGCTTACTCCAATTGGCTTAGCGTTAATAGAGTCTACGTGATCCACTCCCTGAATGGATTCTATCTCTCTCTTAAGGCTATCAATGTATTGTTGATCGATATTGGTATCCATGAGCACATTATAGGCACTTATAAAAATTCTTAATCCTGTGTACCCTATCCATAAGGATATACCGATGCCTATTATTCCATCCACCCAGAAGATTTCCCTTGTACCTAGCAAAATTCCTATAAGGGTTGTTGATGTTACTAAAATATCATTCCTATGATCCTCCGAGTTAGCCATAATAAGAAGGTTGTCCCACTTCTTGCCAGCATTGTGAGTATATATCCACAGAGCCGTTTTAAGTATTATGGTAGTAAGAGCTACTCCCACCAACCACCATGAAAATATAAAACTCCTGCCATTTATTATGTGCTCCAAGGAGTTTTTAAATATTTGATATGTAACCAATAGCAGAGAAAAGCTGATGATCATGGAAAATATATATTCAGCCTTTCCATGTCCATAGGGATGTTTTTTATCTTCTGGTACGCTGGCAATTCTATTCCCCAGGTAGGTCATAACTGAGGCGAATACGTCCCCAGCACTGTTAAAGCCATCTGCTATCATAGCTTGACTTTTGCTGGCATAACCTATAACCAATTTTATAATGAGCAACAGTATATTTGCTGCTATACCCAGTACAGCAACTCTTTTTGTTTCATTGTAGCGATCCATACACACCGCCCCCCTTCTTTATGTAGCCAACCCCATTATAAGGCTTACGCCATGAAATGGCATGCTTTTCTGCTCTTCCATGGCGTAAAATATGGTTTCCCAGTCTTTACTGGGCATCATATTCCTATCCACGCAGGTTGGCGGTTAGAATATGTCATTCCTCAGTTGACCAGCTGCTCTTGTCCCATTTCTCTTAAACAATCCTCCACCTGTCTTATATATTCCGACAAGCCGGTCAATTTTTCAGTAGGAGTAAGTCGCAGAAATTTTCTATTTATGTCTATCAGCTGGTCAATGGTGGATAATTGTCGGGCATGATCCCTTCTACTATGCTGACGTTTATATTGTACTGCCATATGGCTGAGCTCTTGCAACCCCTTGATAAAGTCATCCAGACTCGGGCTATTGATCTCGTCTATATTTGATACCAATCTTCCTATGTTGTCAAACAGCTCACCTTCAGTGGACTGGGGTTTTCCTTGAACCATCTGTTTCCTTATAGGATCAAAATAGACCAATCCTTCTTTAGACATTTCCTTCATAAGATTTTCCACATACTCTGGATTTCCTGCTAGTACATTTCGGTACTTGTTTTGATATCTGAGCATCAATCTCTTGTCGTTATTGGCTAGCTCATTGGCACATCCCCTCACAGACTTACCCTTTGCCTGGCCTATAAGCATAGCTTTCATCAGGTCTTTTACTTCCTGCTGTGTAAAGGTACTGCCAGCCACATCGCCACTATGCTTTTTGTTATCCTCACCTGTACCGGCAGCTTTGCTGTTATCCTTCTCATGTATATACCGATAATAATAATTTCTTACTGTGTTAAATTTGAGTCCGCTCTTCTCTGCAATTATCTCAAAAGCACGGTTTACAGGTTGGTCTGCATCTTTGGATTTGCTGACTTCCTTCTTCATCAAAGAAACCAAAACAGGATCCAAAAAAGATTTAGCTGTATTCTCTTGCATTCTCCTCAACTCCTCTGATTTGTATATGATAGGTATATTATTCACCATATTTATCCTATTTATACAGCTAAATCCTTTTAAATTGCTGCTTATCTACTGCTCAGTCTATTCTGGTTTGGCTTGATTCTTTATCACTATCCTGACTAGGTTTTCCTCGGTACTTTGCCCTACTTCCCTTATCTCTCCAAGCTTAGACAGCTCTTGATATAATATTTCTCTCTCCGTTTGGTCTCTCATTTCTATAACCACGGAATTGTCATCTGCTTCTATTAATTCAAATTGGTTGTTGATGGCGATATCCTTAAGGGTTTGAGGTGTTATACAAATATCCTCTACATATACTTCTACTATATCGGTTTGGATACTGCCTATACCGTTGGAGTATTGGTTTTCTGCTTCAGATATAGCTCTCTTAGGTGCAGCACTCTGGGAATCATCCTGTGCATCCTCATCATAGTCTCCTCTCTCGGCTTCTACATTGTCATCCATAGCAATATAGGACTCATCATGAAGAGCCATATCCGATGCGATATCAACTTCATCGGCCATTTCTTGGACAGGAGATGAATTTTTGCTCATCTCACCCATGGATAAAGGATTTTTTATGGCCTTGATGGAAAAGAGCATTACTATGACTCCGGCAATAGCACCTATCCATCTGAGCCAATAGTGACCATTAGGCTTTTGGACATCCTCCAGCTTTTCCAGCTTTCTAAACATATTCTCTTGAAAACCTTGAGGCAAGGGCTCTTCCCCTAGATCCCCCAAAATTGAAATAAGTCTTCGCGTATCCTCCAGGTTCTTCTTGCATTCAGGACAATTATTTAAATGTCTTTCAAACAGATCCTTTTCCTTCTCATCCAGTACTTGATCCAGATAAGGACTTATATATTCATCAAAATGCCTGCAATCCATTATCTGACCCTCCTCTCGCCATATCCTGATAGACGAGACTTTAAAGCATTGCGCAGCTGAGCTCTAGCTCGGCTTATATTGGATTTTACAGTCCCCATTGGTATATTTAAGATATCGGCAATTTCCTGATAGGAATAGTTTTGTATGTCCCTCAAAATTATTACCGACTTATATTCAGGTTTCAACTGGGCTATGCATTCCTTTATTATATCGTATTGTTCTCCGCTGATTACCTGGTCTTCCGGTAAAGGGTTGGGCGAAGGAATATCAATATCTTGTTGCTCATCATCTCCCCTGTTTAAAGGCAACAATTTTAGTCTTCTCTTTCTATGATTATCTATACATGTATTGTATGCAATTCGATAGATCCAAGTGGAGAACTTGCTGTCCCTACGAAAGGATTTTAAATTTCTATATACCTTTATAAAGACCTCTTGGGTTAGATCTTCAGCATCATCTACATTGTTGGTCATGCGATAACAATAGTTATATACCTTTTTGTCAAACAGCGCTACCAACTCTTCAAAGGCTGTAGCATCCCCGTCCAAAGATTTCTCGATCAATTGGGATTCTATATTCATCTAGCCTAGCCCTCCCCCTATCATCTACTAAACAAGAGTGTACTATAATTATGTTCATATAATACAACTATTTCATTATATCATAAAGTGTATTTTTAATGTGTTTTCCTGCAAAAACTTCGAATTTTTTTAACACTATTTTAACAGAATTTCATTGTATTTGTGTTAACATTTATTTAAATATACAAACCTTCGCATATTCTGTTATAATGTTAAAGAAGAGGTACTGAGTGATTATATACACGTCATAAAGCGGTATACAAATAATATAGTTTAGAAGGAGTTTATAGATGTCCTTGGGGAATATTACAAAATGCGATGTTTTGATCTTGTCTGCTGATTTTGGCACAGGCCATCATCAGGTTTCTGTCGCATTAGAAAAAGCCCTAAATCAAAGGCGACCTAATTGGAAAGTTGAAATATACAATTTTTTTGAGTGTATTTATCCTCTGTTCAATAAAGCCATAAAATTTGGTTATGCCCAAATGATAAAAAGATTCTCCTGCTGCTACGATTGGTATTATAGAGCTACCAAGGAGGTAGATCCTTGCTCAAGATGGCAGCAGATACTAAACAATATGGGTCGCAACAAACTGTTGAAGTTGATTGTAGATTGTTCACCCAAGATTATAATATGCACCTTCCCTACACCTGCAGGAGTGGTCTCTAAGTTGAAATTGGAGGGTACTATAGATATCCCTCTCGCAGTGGTGATAACCGATGTTGCTGTACATAGTCAATGGATACATCCTGGAGTGGATACCTATATCGTACCAGCCGATATAGTCTCTTCGCGGCTTGTAGAAAGGGGCATTCCCAAGGATAAAATTCACGTTACCGGCATACCTATACGGTCTCAATTTGAATCCTGTCGTCTTGATCCCGGTATTTGGATCAAGTATAACCTGGATCCCTCTTTGTTTACACTGCTCATTATGGGCGGTGGTAAAGGTCTGATGCCCGGAATAGAAGAGATCTGTGGAAGATTGGGGGATTTAGGCCTGCCAATGCAGATAGTGGTGTTGACAGGGTCCAACGAAACCTTAGCAAATAATCTGAAAGAAATGGCTCTTACTTCTCCTATCCCCATAAGAGTGCTAGGATACATTGAAAACATTGCGCCTATTATGAAAGGATCCAACCTACTGCTATCCAAAGCAGGCGGAATTACTGTATTTGAAGCCTTGGCCCTGAAGCTCCCCATTCTCATATACAAACCTCTGCCGGGACATGAGATGTGCAATGTGGAGTTTCTACTTAAAAATGATGCTGCCCTAATAGCTAAAGATCAGCATCAAGCAGTAGAGCTTATTAAGGAGGTAGCAGAAAATCCTTCTATACTCAGGAATATATCCAATGCCATGGAACCTCTTTCCAAACCTTCATCAGCCAAAAATGCTGTAGATGCCATATTACGGCTGACAGCCGACGATATTCGCAGCGAAATTTTCTTTGAATCTACATTCGAGAATGAAGATATATACGCGTAAAATCTTTAGCAATTCGTACTAGGGAAGTGAAAAAATGTGGTGGTTTCTAGTTGCCATACTGCTGGCTTTATTTGCTATATATTGTCTATTGCCCAACTATTGGTCTCGTAACCGGTCAAAGACAGTACTGCGGGAAGGGCTTCCCCAAGAGAAAGTTATTGCCCTTACCTTTGATGATGGACCTAATCCTCGCTATACACCTGAGTTGCTGGATATCCTAAAAGAATATGAAGTGCCAGCTACTTTCTTTGTCTTGGGTAAGCAAGCTAAATTATATCCTGATATCATAAAACGTATGGATCAGGAAGGTCATGAGATAGGCTGTCATTCATATTCCCATTGCCATGCTTGGTTAATGCATCCCATTACCACCATCG
>JAWLDD010000162.1:0-5911 GCA_041686815.1 Candidatus Atribacteria bacterium
ACGGATATAAGGCAAAGAGTAGCTCAAGGAAAGTCTATACGATATATGGTACCTGACGCTGTATGGGAGTATATTATAGATAAAGGGTTGTTTACCAACAGCCAATAGTAATAATTGGGTAACCGGTTAGATGTTAGGTAGAAGGGCGAGGCTATATGCAAGAAAATGAGATAGTAGAAAAACTGGCAAGAATGTTAGAACCTAAGCGTCTACAACATTCTATAGAGGTCAAAAAAAGTGCAAGGGAGTTAGCCCTTATATATAAAGAGGATGCAGATAGTGCAGCATTAGCAGGCCTTTTGCATGATTGTGCCAAAGGGTTTGACGACGATGAATTGTTACAAAAATGCCGGGAATATGAGATAGAATTGGATTGGATTAGTAAATGTCAAAAGGGCTTGATTCATGGGCCTTTAGGTGCTAAAATTGCAAGATACGAGTTTGGTGTAGAGGATTCAAGGATTCTATCAGCCATTGAATATCATACCTACGGTAGAAAAGGTATGACGGTATTGGAGAAAGTTATATATCTGGCGGATCTTATCGAGCCAGGCAGAAGTTTTCCCGGTGTAGAGGATTTGCGTGCTTTGGCATACAAAGATCTTGATGGAGCCATGCTAAAAGCTTTGGATGGCAGCATCATATTGATAATTTCAAAGAGAGGGCTCATACATCCCAATACATTGGATGCTCGTAATGATTTGATTAAGGAGTTAAAGCTCCGTAATAAAAATTAAGGAGGAGAATTATTGCTAATCGAATCTAGGAAAATAGCATTGAGAATTGCTGAAATTTTGCGGGACAAGAAAGCACTGGATGTGCTGGTATTGGATATCCAGTCCCTTACTGTAATCGCTGACTATTTTATCATAGCTAGTGGGCGTTCTGAATCACAGGTGAAAGCTCTATACGAGGAAGTAGAAGAAAAACTCAAAGAGCAAGGTTTGGAGGTCAAGCACCGCGACGGGCATCATGGTAATCGTTGGGTTGTGTTGGATTATGGAGATGTCATACTTCATGTTTTTCATCAAGAAGAAAGAGGATTTTACGGCTTAGAGCGACTGTGGGCTGATGGAATTCCTCTTTCTGTTGACAATACTTGATGGCTGGAATATAATATCATTAAAATAGACCGAAATATCTGTTTTACAGTAGGAGTAGTAGATATTGGGGAAATTTCAGAGAGTCGGTGGTGGGTGCAAACCGATATTTCTAGATATCGAACTCGCCTGTTATAACTGTAAAGGTTCATCTCCTTAAGGATGAAGAGTGGATGTATAGCTTTATAGCTATGCAGTCAAATAGGGTGGTACCGCGGGTTAACCTCTCGTCCCTAATGGACGAGGGGTTTTTTGTATTTATAATTGAAAATAAAGCTGTCGTATAGTAGGAGGTAATAGAGTGAATTATCAATTTGCTGATATCGAAAGGAAATGGCAAAAGAGATGGGAGGCTGACAATGCTTTCCGGACAGAGGAAGATCCTAATAAGAAAAAATACTATATGTTGGAGATGTTTCCTTATCCCTCTGGTAATCTCCATATGGGTCATGTACGCAACTACTCCATAGGTGACGTTATTGCCCGTTTTAAAACCATGCAGGGATATAATGTGATTCATCCTATGGGATGGGATTCCTTTGGATTGCCTGCCGAAAATGCTGCCATAGCACGGGGCATTCATCCCGACAAGTGGACCAACTCCAACATCAAAACTATGAGAGAGCAACTCAAGAGCTTAGGATTCAGTTACGACTGGGATAGAGAGGTAGCAACCTCCAGCCCTAGCTATTATAAGTGGACCCAATGGCTGTTTCTTCAACTATTTAAAAATGGGCTGGCATATAAGAAAAAGTCTTCTGTTAACTGGTGCCCTTCCTGTGAAACCGTGTTGGCTAACGAACAGGTAGTCAATGGTGGTTGTGAGAGATGCAGCACTGAGGTTGATAAGAAGGAATTGGAACAATGGTTTTTTAAGATAACCGATTACGCGGAAAGGCTGCTTCAGGATATTGATAAGTTGGATGGCTGGCCTGAAAAAGTTAAGATCATGCAGCAAAACTGGATCGGGAAAAGCGAAGGAGCTAGGGTAACATTTCAAGTGGAAGGCTTGGAGGAAAGCATAACTGTATTTACCACCAGACCTGATACAATCTACGGGGTTTCCTTTATGGTACTGGCTCCCGAGCATCCACTGGTATATGAGTTAACCAAAGATAGTCCCTATGAGGCTCCAGCAAAAGAGTTTCGAAGAAGGATGGAACACCTTAGTGAAATCACTCGAACATCCACTGATACCGAAAAGGAAGGACTCTTTTTAGGGCGCTATGCTATAAATCCTATGAATGGTGAGAGGATACCACTTTTTATAGCCAACTATGTCCTTATGGACTATGGTACAGGAGCAGTAATGGGTGTCCCAGCTCATGACCAGAGGGACTTTGAATTTGCTACCAAATACAATCTTCCCATAGTACCGGTTATAAAGCCTCAGGATGAGAGCGTTGACATTGAAAATCTAGATTGTGCCTTTGAGGCCGAAGGGATTATGATCAATTCTGGCCCCTTTAATGGCCTGGATAATAAACAAGGGATTGCTAAAATTATAGAATACATGGAAGAGAAAGGTATAGGGGAAGGCAAAGTCAACTATAGACTACGGGATTGGCTGATCTCCCGTCAGAGGTATTGGGGTGCTCCCATACCCATAATCTACTGTGACAATTGTGGTATAGTTGCTGTGCCAGAGGAAGATTTGCCGGTGATGTTGCCTACAGATGTTGAGTTTTCTGGCAAGGGAGATTCACCTCTCAGTACCAGTGAGTCCTTTGTTCATACTACGTGCCCGGAATGTGGAAGGTCTGCTAGGCGTGAAGTGGACACCATGGATACCTTTGTATGCTCTTCATTCTACTTCCTAAGGTACACCGATCCCCAAAACAGTCAGCATCCTTTCGAGATGGAGAAGACTAAATACTGGATGCCTGTTGATCAATATGTTGGTGGAGTAGAACACGCCATCCTTCACCTGTTGTATTCCAGATTCTTTACAAAGGTACTATATGATTTGGGTTTATCCCCTGTTGATGAACCTTTTAACAACCTGCTTACTCAGGGTATGGTTCTAAAAGATGGCTTTAAAATGTCCAAATCCAAAGGCAATACAGTAAGCCCTGAGGAGATTATTGCGAAATATGGTGCAGATACTGCTAGGCTTTTTATCCTCTTTGCAGCTCCACCCGATAGAGATCTGGAATGGAGTGATCAAGGGGTAGAGGGTAGTTTTAGATTTTTGAACCGGGTATGGCGGCTGGTAACGGAATGCAGACAGCAAGTTTGCATTGACAGTGTAGTGAATAGCTCAGACCTATCCACCCAGGATAAGGAATTAAGATATGTACTCCATCATACCATTAAACGTGTTACGACGGACATCAGTGAGAGGTTCAATTTCAATACTGCTATCAGCGCAATAATGGAGCTTGTAAACGCTATCTACAATTACTGTGATAAGACCGCAGCAGATCAGGTAAACTCAGCAGTATTGACCGAAGCTATTACCAATATGCTTATTATGCTGGCACCTTTTTCTCCTCATATAGCTTCAGAACTATGGGAGCTTATAGGAAGCGATGACAGCGTGCACTGTCAACCTTGGCCTCAATGGGATCCGCAAGCTTTAGTCAAGGATGAAATAGAGATAGTAGTCCAAGTCAACGGTAAACTTCGTGAGCGTGTATTGGTATCGGCTCAAGCTTCAAAAGAGGAGCTAGAGGAGATAGCGCTTAACCGGGGGAAAATAAAGGAAATAATTGAAGGCAAGAATATAGTCAAGGTTATCGTGGTACCGAAAAAGTTGGTCAATATAGTTGTGAGATAATAGGCCAAAGAAAAGCAATGACTCAATATGATAAGAGGCTGTTTCCATTAAGAGAAACAGCCTCTTCATTAGTATCTCCTGCGAAATGTATATCTTCTTCTCCTTCGCCTTACAGCACTAATTCTAATTACTAGTATCATAAGGATTAGACCAACAGTTACAAAACCTACTTTTTGCAAAATATTATATTCATACAAAAAGTTAAGATGTTTGGATTCAATACCATCCAACAATTTAACAGGAAATTTGACTTCGCTTATTTCCTTTACTCCAACACCATTAGAAGTAACTAAATCTATTTCATCCAGAATTCTATCATCGAGAATAAGGGATAAAGTACCTACTTTCTGATACTGAGAGATTGGTGCAGGTATGGAAATTCGATCTTTGCCGTCCACCTTGTCCACTATGATGTCTTCATCCCATGTAATTTCCTGACGAACCCTACTGATCTTATCTTTGTGCACTAGATGTGTAGAAGTCTCATCAACAATCACTCGAACCCAATCCGTTTCAGGGTTGTTTGTAATATTCAATATATCAATTTGTTCTCCTTTGGTGTAAGGTTTAAAGGGTACATAATTGTCAAATCCGTAATCCATGAGAGATATAGAATCCATCCATCTGGCATTCTTTGAGCCTCCCATTACTACAGACAACAATTCCATGCCGTCTCGAGATGCCGCGGTTACCAGGCAGTGCCTTGCATTTGTGGTGTATCCTGTTTTTACACCTATGGCATCTGGGTAATAGTATTTGTCATTAGGTTGTATAAGTGCATTGGTATTTCTCCAGTACCTTATTTCAGTTTCTTCTGCTTCAGGGTCATGCATGCTGGACCAATCTGGTATAGTATACATTTTTGTACTAACCAATTTTCTAAAGGTCTCATCTTTCATAGCTTCTCGTGCTATAAGTCCCATATCATAGACTGTAGTATAATGATCATCATGATGATAGCCATCAGGGGTTACAAAATGTGAATTAGTAGCCCCCAATTCCTTGGCCTTATCATTCATTAGATCTATAAAGACCTGTACTGCGTCATCTATAGATAGGGTAGGATCGCCTTTTACCTTTCTTCCAATATGCACTGCGATACTATAGGCAGCATCATTGCCCGATGGAAGCATCAAACCATAGAGAAGGTTTTCCAATGAAATCTGTTCATTTAAATCAATTCCTGCTCTGCTGCTATCATAAGCGCATAGGTTAGCCTCATTGCCTATAGTTACGATCTCTTCCAAATCCCCATTCTCTAGCGCTATCAATGCAGTCAATATTTTAGTAGTGCTGGCAGGGTATGCTTTTTTGTGAGCATCTTTTGCATAGAGAATCTCGCCATTATCCAAACCCATTAGGATTGCTTTTTCTGATTCTATGGAAATGCTATCTTTGGACACGCTAGGAGCAATGCTTATGTCCACTTCATCTTGGTTTGGCGATGCTATTACTGGAATGGTAAAGAAGACCGTAATAATCAGAGCAAAAAAAATAGAAAAAATCCTTTTCATTTATACCTTACACCCCTTATAAAATATAAGACAATTTTTAGTATATCAGATTTATCATGGCTTTGTACAGTAAAAAGGGGATAAATGCATTAGAAAAAAGAGGAATTTTTTAATACAGGTAGAATAATGAATAAAAGGCGCAGGATACGACCAAATTCATGGATTTATTACCTGAAGGGTGATGGAAATGGTTCTAAGAGATAGAAGGCAAATGAAGATATTGGTTCTTATAGGGGCCTTAATTGTTGGATCTATACTCTTTATTGCATTTAAGGACAACTTCTCTTATAACAACAGTTTTGCTGAACTGGATCCTGTATCCGGGGACAAATCTACCATAGATGAATTTCAAAAGAATGACCATGAACCCCAAACCATAAAGATCTATATCGCAGGCCAAGTTCGAAACCCTGGAGTGATAGAGGTTCCTTCCAATTGCCGACTGGTTGAAGCAGTGGAAATGGCTGGCGGATTTTTAGATGATGCAGATTTATTAAAGGTAAATCTGGCTATTCGAG
>JAWLDD010000163.1:0-5888 GCA_041686815.1 Candidatus Atribacteria bacterium
CCTATAATCGCAGCTTCGGGGACATTTGGATATGGACTGGAGTACGACAGATATATGGATTTGAATAAGTTGGGTGGTATATCTGTGAAAGGTATTACCTTGAAACCCCGAAAAGGTAATCCGCCCCCTAGAATTGCCGAGACTCCTTCAGGAATTCTAAACAGTGTAGGACTTCAAAATCCAGGAATCAACCACTTTATTAATATAGATTTGCCTAAACTAAGGCAATACGATACCACAATAATCGCCAATATCAATGGAGAGACGATGGAAGAATATTGCCAGATGGCAACAAAGCTCCAGACAACATCCATTGACATGGTGGAATTGAACCTTTCCTGTCCCAATGTTAAGGAAGGAGGGGTAGCCTTTGGCACTGATCCTGAAATTGTTTATTCCATCACTAAAGCTGTTAAAAAGCATTCTCATCACCCTCTTATAGTAAAGTTAACACCCAATGTTACTCATATAACTGATACAGCCTTGGCAGCTGAGCAAGGTGGTGCCGATGCTATTTCCCTGGTCAACACCTTCTTGGGGATGGCCATTGATGTCCACACCAGAAAGCCAATCTTAGGAAATACCACAGGAGGACTATCAGGACCAGCTATTAAGCCCATCGCTCTAAGGATGGTATGGCAGGTTTGCAGCGCTGTAAAAATCCCTGTCATTGGCATGGGAGGAATCATGACTGGGGAAGATGTAGTAGAATTCCTACTTGCAGGAGCTACAGCAGTATCGGTAGGTACAGCTAATTTAATTTCACCTATAGCCATGATGGAAATATTGGACCAACTAAAATCCTATATGGAATATAATGGAGTTCGTACGATTCAAGAACTTCTTGGAGGACTGATTTTATAAAATAGCATACAAATGAGTCTAGGAGGAGAAGGTATATGGACAACAACACTATTATGAAGATATTCAGAGAGAGCGGCGTTTTGCTGGAAGGACATTTTCTGTTAACATCGGGACAACACAGCGATAGATATATACAATGTGCCAGAGTATTTCAATATCCAGAATATACCCAAATGCTTACCCAAGAGTTAGCGTCAGCCTTTAAGGATGATAAAATAGATGTTGTAATTGGACCTGCTATAGGTGGGATCATTCTGGCATATGAGATGGCTAGATGTCTTGGAGCAAGGAGTATCTTTGCTGAAAGAGAAAATGGAATCATGACCCTAAGACGGGGATTTGAAATTCCAAAGGGATCGAAGGTCTTGGTGGTAGAGGATGTAGTAACTACAGGAGGTTCAACAAAAGAGGTTTTGGATCTAGTCAATAATCATGGTGGAGAGATAGTAGGTGTTGGAGTTTTTGTAGATAGGAGCAGTGGTACCATAGAATTTGGAGTAAAATTTAACTCCCTGCTAGCCCTAAATATAAAATCCTACGAGCCAAGAGATTGTCCTTTGTGTTTAGATAATACACCTTTAATAAAGCCTGGCAGCAGACAAATAAAGCCATAAGCTTGCCATGGAAGAAAACATATTGTTATATGTAAAATAATCAAATAATCACCTTGTTAGGTGATTATTTGATGCATGATTTGTAAACCTAGGAGCAAACTAATACCATTAAACAACTATCAAAAGGGTGATATGCTTATGCTAAACAGTATCTTAGAACGCAGAATCATGAAAGATGGCTTTTATGGGATAGAACTAACACTTCATGAAAACGAATATTTTATGGTATACGACAACATCAATCAAGAGAATGCCCGAGAAATTATAAACAATTATCTAGTTCGCAGCCAAGATGACGGTCGTCCAGAAGACGTGCAAATTAAGCATAATAAAAACCAACGCCTTGTAACTATACAAGCCAACTTACACTATACCGGAAATGACAAAACAGATTATACACCAAGACTCCATGATTATATCCATCATGAATAGCAAGGCGGCTAACCTTTCTTAAGACTATTGATCTTATCTTGTTTAGGTGTAACGAATATAGTGTTATAATTGTCGTAGATTACCATTCCGGGTTTAGCACCGCCGGGCTTACGAACATTTTTGCGGGGGCAATAATCCACCGGCACTTTGGATGAGTTTTTTCCTTTGCTAAAAGAAGCTGCCAACATAGCTGCTTCCAACAGTGTCTGCTGTGGCAGTTCTCGGCCATGGGTTTTAACGATTACATGGGATCCTGGAATATCTTTAGTGTGAAGCCATAAATCCTCTGGTTCTGCCCATCTCAGAGTTAACCGGTCGTTTTGTGTATTGTTTTTACCCACATAAATATCAAAGCCATCGGAGGAGATAAAATGATAGGGCTTGGATGGAGCTGATTTTCTCGTCTCCTTTTTTCGTGGTCGCATCTTAATATATCCCTCATTTTCCAACTCTTTCCGAATTTCTTCTATCTCCTCTTCTTCGGTACACTTTTCTAAATTATCAATCTGCGTCTCTAGATATTGAATTTCCACTTCCGTTTCTTTTAGCTGCTTTTCTATCATGACAAGAGCATTCTTCGCCTTATTATATTTTTTATAATAGGCTTGTGCATTTTCATTTGGGGTCTTATGTTTATCCAGCGTGATCTCGACCAATTTACCATCAGGATCATAATAATTGACCAGCTCTACCTTTTCAGCATTTTTAGGAATTTGATAGAGATTTGCGGTAATCAATTCACCAAATAGCCTATATTTATCTGAATCCATAGCCTGTTGATACTCATCTAGCAGAATACCACGTTTCTTATGAGCTCGATCCAAATAGGTATTTAACACTTTTGAGAGATGAGAGGAACGTTGACGTCCTCTATCTATCCGATCCCGGGTTTCATAGAAGACCTCTAAAACCTCAGATGCAGATTCAAACCTTTGCTGTAGCGATAGATCGAATTGATAATAAGGGAAGGGAAGTATATCCAAAGGACGGCCTGTATCATCTCTTAATAAAGAAGGTTCAAAATCCTTGGCCTTTACTCTATCAAAATATACTTCAAAGGTAGAAATCATCTTCTCCATCAGCACATCATTTGGAATAGTTCCTAAATCAACAGATTTTATATTTATGGCTCGATGAACAATTTCTTGAGCTGATACCCGCGAGATACCTGTAAAATTATCCATGATGGTCCTTGCAGCTTTGTTCGGATTATCGATATCTTCAAACAAGGACTTTAGAGAATCTTTGTCATTTAGAAGGGGATTTTGCTTATTTTGTGAAGGCGGGGAAATATAGGTTTTTCCAGGAAGTACCTGCCTGACTCTACTCATTTCTTCAGATACACGCTTTACGCTATCAATTATAAAGCCATTTCCATCAACCAAAATGATATTGCTATGCCTGCCCATTATTTCAATAATTAATTTTTTTGCTGAGAGATCCCCCAATTCATCTCTACTTTCGATGGTGATTATCAAAACTCTCTCAAAGTCGGGTTGTTCAATATCCAAAATTCTACCACCTATCAAGTGCTTTCTCAGTACCATACAAAATAGGGGAGGAGTTATAGGGTTATTCTTTTGAGTTTTGGTTAGATGGATTCTGGGGTAGTTAGGGCTAGCAGATATCAATATTCTGTGATTTTGTGTCCTTGATCTTATCACAATATGGATTTCATCCTTCTCAGGTTGATGAACTTTATCAATTCTTCCACCAGTTATTTGTTCTTTTAGTTCTGTCAACAGGCAATTTAACATTATGCCATCCAATGCCATAATCCATTCCTCCTTATGGATGTTTATTATACTATATTTTGACCTCCATAAAAAGTGATTTGGACAAAACCTAATAAAAAAACCAAAGGATAAAGCATAAACGATAAAATTACCATGTATTTAGACATACTCGCCTTAGTCTTCTAATATAAATATATCAAGATATTGGTGAGGGGGGAGACCATGTATTATAGGAAATGGATTATAGTACTGACGCTTTTATTAGTATTCACAGTTGTGGTTTCAGGATGCCAGTTCATGAGAAAAAAAGATGTAGATAAGCTAGATGAAGATGTTACTCCTGAACTGGAGAAAGAAGATACCGAAGAGGATGAAGAGGATACAAGAGAGACAATTTTGTTTTATCAAGATGACTCAGGATATTTGGTTCCAGTAATGAGAAAGATAAAATGGGAAGAAGGTATAGCAAGGGCTACTCTTTTAAATTTAGTGGATACTCCCGAAAAGCAGCAAGAAATGCTAGGCATGGGATTAAAACCACTTCTACCTGCTAACACAGAAATACTAGGTATATCTATTAATGATGGGTTGGCAAAGGTTGATTTCAATGACGCAGCCATGGATTACCCCGATGCTATATCCGAAAACAATATGGTACAAGGAGTAGTGATGACACTAGTTGAGTTTCCTGCCATCGATAAAGTACAATTTATGTTTAATGGCAAAATAATTGATTCCTTAAAGCATGGAACAAGAGTAGGAGAGCCTATTGAACCTAAGGATATAAATGTGGAGATCGCACCAGATTCCGCGGGTGATGGTGCTGATGTTACTGTATTCTTCCACAATACATCTCATAGCAGATATGAATACTTAGTGCCTATTACCAGAATAACGTCTAATCCTTCGGCTACTATAGAAACCGCTTTGGAAGAACTGCTTAAAGGGCCAAAACCCGATGCCAACCTCAGTATGGATATACCCAGTGGCACAAAAATGCTGGGAGTACAGATGGATAATGGGATTACTTACATCAATTTCAGTAAGGAATTTGAGTTACTAAAAGGATCAGAAAATGAATCAATAGTTTTAAAGGCCATAGCGATGACAGCAAAGCAGTTCCCAGAGGTATCAACCGTAAAGATATTGGTGGACGGTCAGGAATATGAGAGCGACAACGCATTTGTCACACCAGTATTTGCAAACGAATATTAACATATCAAAATATATATCATCTTTAGGTTGCCAAAGAAATAGGGGCGGGTATATAATTAAACCGCCCTTTTATATTTACTATCTATTGTGATATTAGGAATACTTATAAGTAATAAAGATTGGAGGGGGAATGAGATGAAAAGGATAGTTATAGCATCAAATAATGAAGGAAAGATAAAAGAGATAAAGGAGATTTTAGGTGATAAAGGGTTTGAGATCCTATCAATGAAGGACGCCGGATTTAGTGATGAGATTTTGGAAGATAAAGATAGTTTTGAAGGAAATGCTCTTAAGAAAGCTCAAAGTGTAATGGAAGTCGTAAAAGAAATAACTTTGGCTGATGATTCAGGACTGGAGGTGGACATATTAGATGGACAGCCAGGGGTTCATTCAGCTCGTTTTGCCGGAAACGATGCGACGGATCAAAGAAATAATGAGAAACTTCTTAGATTGATGGAAGATACGCCGGATCATAATAGGGGAGCGCAATTTCGCTGTGTGATAGCCTTGGTAATACCAGATGGACGCAATTTCTTTGCAGAAGGAATTTGTCGGGGTAAAATATCAAAAATGCCCTTTGGCAACAATGGGTTTGGATATGATCCTATATTTATACCTCAAGGCTTTAATAAGACTTTTGCCGAGCTACAAGAACATCAAAAAAATGAAATAAGTCACCGTGCCATTGCTATAAAAAAAATAAAAGATATTATGGTAAAAGAGGGCTTGTTTGATTGAAGTAGTTCTATTGGGGATTTATATATCAAATCTCATGTTTTTCTCGAAATATCTAAATATATCTAATGAATTTATAAAATTTAATTATTTAGTCTTGACTAAGGAAGAAAATTAGTTTATACTAAAATCTGCTGTCACACAGAGTATCAAATATAAAAACTTCTGAACTTGAATAGAAAATATATATTGACAGCAAAGAAATCGTATGGTATAATTTTTACTTGTCAGCGTCATGCGGGTGTAGTTCAATGGTAGAATTCCAGCCTTCCAAGCTGGCCGTGTGGGTTCG
>JAWLDD010000164.1:0-5877 GCA_041686815.1 Candidatus Atribacteria bacterium
GAAAAAAATCCATAAAACAACCAGGGCAGCTATCATTGTATAGGTTCTTATATCGATTTTGCTTTTAAAATCCCGTCTCAATATTCCATTCCCTTTAGTCTCCATTTTATAACCCTCCTCCAGTTGAAGCACGCATAATCTTTTCCTGTGTAGCCTCTGATGCCTCTAGCTCTACGCATATCTTTCCCTCACTCATAACCAAAATTCTGTCACTCATACCAAGAATTTCTTCTAGTTCGGACGAAATCATTATAACTATAACGCCCTCTCTCACTAATTGGTTCATTATTTTATAAATTTCAAATTTTGCTCCAACATCAATACCTCTTGTAGGCTCATCCAATACAAGAACCTTAGGCTCAATCAAGAGTGACTTTCCAAGCACTACCTTCTGTTGGTTGCCACCGGATAGGTATTTAACTTTTTGATTTAAGCTTGGAGTTCTAATCTGTAGTTCGTCCACCCTTTGCTTGGCCTGAGCCTTGGTCTTTTCCCTATCCACCCACCCAAAAAGTCGGGTGAATGCTTCAAATTTTGCCAAAACTATATTGGTCTCCACATCTAGATTCAAAGCTACGCCATAACGCTTGCGATCCTCCGATAGGTATCCTATACCGTGCCTTATAGCATCTTTCGGGCTTTTAATACTGACTTTCTGGCCTCTGACATATATTTCGCCTGAGTCAATGGGATCAGCACCGAATATGGCTCTGGCAACCTCAGTTCTTCCTGCACCCATCAATCCCGCAAAACCAACGATTTCACCTTTTTTTACGTAGAAATTGATATCCTCTAGTATCTTTCCTCGGTTTAGACCTCTTACTTCCAACATAAGTTCATGGCTGCTTTCATCTGCCTTTTGTCCTGAAGTTTCATAGATCTCTCTCCCTACCATCATTTTTATAATCTCGTCAATAGTTACATCCTTCATCTCCATGGTGCCTATATAATTACCGTCTCTCATGACCGTAACCCTGTCAGCTATCATTCTAAGCTCTTCCAGGCGATGTGAAATATAAATAATCCCAACTCCATCATCCCGAAGTCTACGAATAATGGCAAATAAGTCCTCTATTTCAGAGTCCGCTAAGGCAGCCGTAGGCTCATCCATGATTAAGACACTGGAATTGAAGGATAAAGCTTTGGCTATTTCAACCATTTGCTGTTTTGCCACAGAAAGATCTGATACTTTAGTTTCCGGATCAAGATCTATATTTATCATATCTAGCAGTTCTTTGGTCTTCCTGTTGATTTCTTTATCATCCAATATAAACCTTAGCCATTTTCTAGATTCGCGTCCGATAAATATGTTTTGGGCTATTGTCAAATGGGGAATAAGATTAAACTCTTGATGGATTATATTTATACCGTACTCTTGTGCTGTCTTGGGATTAGGTATATCTATCCCTTGACCCTTGTATATAATTTGTCCTGCATCCTTTGTGTACACACCTGTCAGGATCTTGACTAAGGTGGATTTGCCCGCACCATTCTCACCAACCAAAGCATGAACTTCCCCTGCTCTTAATTCAAACTGGCATTGATTTAAAGCATGTACACCGGGAAATCTTTTGTCAATTCCTTTCATGGATACTAAAATTTTATTCATCATGGCACCTCATATATTCCATAGAATAGTTGGCAGATGTTTATAGCACAAAACTAATATTAAATATGCTGTTAAGCCTCCATGTTAGCTTGTCGAAGGAAGGATTTTCAGATTCGCAATGCTATAATTAATACTATGATTATTTTCTAAATTAATTCCATATTTTTTCTAAGATATGCACTGAAGATATCCACTGTATAATGTGTTATCCTACTAAAAGCTTTGAAATCTAGTCATTCTAATACTATAAAAAAATCCTTGCTTATAAAAAGCAAGGATTTCTATAAAATCAGTATAATCTAATATATTGGATTAATTTAAATCATATATTTCAACCTCTTCCAATGCCCTCTGGATGAGGGCTTCACCGTCCACCAATGCTTCCGCTTGTCTTACCTTATCCAGCTTAGGTCTAGTAACAGGGTGCCTGGGAACAAATACTGTACAACAGTCTTCATAAGGAAGTATCGAGGTTTCATAGGTATTGATCTTTTCTGCTATATCCACTATTTCGGTTTTATCCAAGCCAATAAGGGGTCTGAACACTGGTAGGGATACTGCGTCATCGGTTGATGCCAGAGCTTCTAGGGTTTGGCTAGCCACCTGTCCGATGCTCTCACCTGTAACCAAAGCCTGAGCTCCATCCCTCTTGGCGATTATCTCCGCTATCCTCATCATAAAGCGTCTCATGAGTATGGTTAACAGTCCATCAGGACATTTTTCATACAGTTCCTGTTGTATTTCTGTAAAAGGTACAACATGAAGCCTAATTGAACCACAGTACTGAGTGAGAATCCTAGACAGATCTATCACCTTTTCCTTGGCCTTGTCGCTGGTGTAGGGAAAGCTATGATAGTGGACTGCTGTTAGCTGAACCCCTCTCTTGGCAATCATCCATCCAGCTACAGGGCTGTCTATGCCTCCAGATAAGAGAAGTGTTGTCTTCCCGTTAGTGCCCACAGGCATACCGCCAGCTCCTGGAATATTTTCATGATAAGCATAGGCATGTTCTCTAATCTCTAGGTTTAGCCTTATGTCCGGGTTGTGCACATCTACCTTCAGGTTCGGGAAGTTCTGAAGGATAAAAGCCCCCATTTCACGGCTTAGGTCCATAGACCCCAAGGGGAAGGTTTTATCGGCTCGTCTGGATTCTACCTTAAAGGTAAGGCTCTCCTTTGCGCTCTTCACTATGGCGTCTTCCATAGCAGTCATAACCATGGCTTTCACAGAGTCCAAGTCTTTATCGGTTTTCCATGCAGGGTTGATGCCTATTGTGCCAAAAACCTTGGATAGGCGGTCAAGAACTCCTCTTTCCACTTCAATGTTCTCTACATAGATCCTACCTTGGGCTCTAAATACCTTCGCCTGTCCGAAGGGCTCTACCACCCTTTTTATATTATTCATCAATGCTTTTTCAAAAAAGGGTCTGTTTTGACCCTTTAGATATATTTCTCCATATCTTACAAGGATTAATCTCTCCATTTACACTACCTCCTGGTAAATCTCTTGACCTGGTCAACGGATTTCTTTAGAATTTCCGGAACCAAAGATAGTTCATCCTGAGTATTCAAATAGGATAAACTTAGACGAATTGCACCTTCCGCTACATCTGAAGGTGCCCCTATAGCCTTTAATACGTGGCTTGTCCTTACATTTCTTGACGAACAGGCTGATCCAGTGCTGACGTATACTCCATGGGATTCAAGGACATGTAGCAGGGTTTCTCCTCTAACTCCGGGTACGCTCAAATTGAGAATATGAGGTGCTCCATTTTGAGGCTCGGGTCCATTAAAGACCACTTCCGGAAGTACCTGTGCAATTCTCTTTGAAAGATCTATCTTCATCTTACTTATTGCCTCTTCATCTTTATTCATGGCTTGATGCACCCACTGAGCTGCCCTGCCAAACCCAACAATGCCAGGCAGGTTTTCCGTTCCGTTGCGTATACCCAGCTCCTGTCCCCCTCCCCACTGTAAGGTGTTGAGAGGAGTTCCCTTCTTTATATACAAAGCGCCTACACCTTTGGGTGCATGAATCTTATGACCACTAGCACTCAATAAATCTATTCCCCATTCCAATGGCCTTATCTGTAGTCTACCAAAGGATTGCACTGCATCGGTGTGGAAGATGACATTAGGATAATTGTTCTTTAAAAGCAACCCAATTTCTCTTAGTGGCTGTATGGAGCCAATCTCATTGTTGACATGGGCAATGCTGACCAGAACAGTGTCGTCCCTTATCTCACCTTTAAGCTGCTCCATATGGATGACACCGTTTTTATCCACCGATAAATAGGTGACATCCCAGCCCTCCTCTTCCAGGTAGTTAAAGGTATTTAGAATTGAGGGATGCTCTATTCTAGTGGTTATACAATGATTGCCATACCTTCTTCGGGCTCTTGTTGCACCCAATATGGCCAGGTTGTTGGATTCGGTGCCTCCTGATGTAAAGATAATATCTTCAGCGGGCACCTGTAAAAGCTCTCCTATAATATTGCGAGCATTCTTCATGTTTCTTTCCGATTGTAACCCAAGTCGATGTAAGGATGAAGGGTTGCCAAAGTCCTGGGTCAAACACCTAACCACCTCATCCACTACTTCAGGTAAAACCTGTGTGGTAGCCGCGTTATCCAAATAAATCTGTTGCTTCATCTCAACGCTCCTTAAAAGTACTGCCTTGGAAATGGCATATTAAAGCAAAATGATCTGATCTTCTTATCTATTGTATCCAATACGCTAATATATTACAAAAGTCCCCCTAAAATCAAGGGGGACATTTTAGTTATCTGGTCTTTACATTTCTGGGATTGTATATCTTGAACATCTCCACCAGCGTATCGCTGGGCTCGAATACCAAAAGTGACTTTTTGCCGTTGTGGACAAATACTCCGTAATATAGGCCGCCACCGCGATTTAGGAAATAGTTAAATCTTTGCTCTATTCCCTTGTGATTGAGTATCCTTTGAAAACCTTCATCGCTGGTGGGTGCAATTATTTCGAAATCCCTTATATCTGTTGAAAGCAAGCGTTTTCGTTTGCTGTTGTTTATAACTTTTGCAATATCGAGTATCCCATTGGTAAATGTATAATCGTATTCGATGCGCTGATTGTTCCTTAGAACAAAGCATCCAAAGGCAAGGGCTCCAAATAGTAGGGTTCCGACAATGGATGGTACACTAAAATTCCCATTATACACCGACATAAAGAACATCAGTGACAAAAAGCCAAAAACTATCATACCTAAAAAGGCAAGTACATATATTAAGGTGTTTAGGCCGGTATTTGCCTTGCTTATAGATTCCTCTCGAAAGTTATCCAAAATATCAGCTCCTCAAATCTCCACTTTTTATACTATCTCAGTATCATATACAGATCCCCACGACTAAACGCTTATCTTTATTCTAACATGTTTTTGTGTTTTATGAAAGCCTCTAACAAGAAATTTTGTCCATTTCAACTTCCAAATATTTTCTCAGAAAAGAAGGAATTTAGGAGAAAAATGCGAATTATATCTATAGAAGGAGGAAGATAGTCTATGTTTTGTCCATCATGCCATACAAAGAATCAATTTTATAATAATTACTGCTATTATTGCGGACATAAATTAAAGGAAACCGACAGCCTCCAAAGGGAGAACCCAGAAACACAGCCAGAATTACGGAATGATGGCCTATATAAAGATGATTCGGATTTAAATTCTGAAACGATATATGAAGCCCGTGAGGACTGGAATGAAGAGCATAACCTAGCTGATGATATCTCAGCTGATGATGAAAGTGAAGAACTGCCTCAACTCACTAGCGATATAAATAACATCGATGATGATTTTTTTGAACAATATAATCATTTTAAGGAAAACGATTTGTTTAGCGACAGCAGTACCTTTGATTTTGACTTGACAACCCAGATACCCTTGCGCCGCTATCAAAAGAATAAAACTTCTTCTATACCAATGAGGTTCTTAAAATCATTATTGACTATCCTTACTTTGATTGTAGTAGGAGTGGCTATCTTCACTTTGGTGCATCACATGGGGAGACAAACCAACCAAAACACTAACGTTTCGAAGTCCATTGCAGTTTCTTGGTCAGTGGAAGAGACCACTAAGGATGACGAAAAGGCATATCGGGTAGTATTTAATACAGTAAACGGCAAAGAGGTGAATTTTTTAGGCCAATCAGCCATTGTAGAAAACGGCAGGGCGGAATTTATAGTTGCTGAAAGGCAACTCTACTCTTCCTTCCCCAGTCTAGACGAAGATGGACTATA
>JAWLDD010000165.1:0-5877 GCA_041686815.1 Candidatus Atribacteria bacterium
CTTTCACTATTTGTCTCTACAGCAAGTTGCATGTCTACCATCACCTTAGAGAATGCACTTCCTCCGGCTTCGGCTTCAATACCTACAGATGATAAAGCTCCGGCAAAAGACATTATTTGTGCTTCAGTTAATCCTATTTGTGCTCCGGCACCTGCTAATCTCATACCCATAGCAACTATTTCAGCTTCGGTAGTGGCAAGGTTATTACCCAGAGATACTACAGCGCTACCAAGCCTATCAAAGTCTCGCTGACTCATACCTACTATATTTGCAAACCTAGCAAATGAAGTAGCTGCTTCATCTGCAGTTAAGTTAGTAGCCTCACCGAGATCAATCATTACCCTTGTAAAATCCAGTATATTTTCTGTTTCAATACCAAGCTGGCCTGCTGCCTCTGCTACCCCAGCTATAGCTGTAGCACTAGCCGGAATTTCTTTTGACATATCCCTTATGCCTTTTCCAAGTCTTTCGAAGTCTTCCTCACTTGCATCTACAGTCTTTCTTACTCCGGCAAATGCACTCTCAAAATCTATTGCAGCTTTAGAGGATAAGGTTCCTAATCCAACGATAGGAGCAGTAACATACTTACTTAGTGTTTTGCCGGCCTTCTCCATTTGTTTACCGGCTTTTTCAAAATTCTTAGCAAGATTATTCATCTGCTTATCTGCATTTTCTAAAGCTTGTTCATATTTACTTGTATCAAGAACAAGTTCGCTATATACGGTTCCTGCATTTATTGACATCTTATCACCTACCTTTATATAGGCATAAAAATAGCACCATTTCAGTGCTATCTGTGTTTCTGTATGAATTGTATTAAATCCTGATTTGATCTAGGCTTATCATCTTTCCACCGTATTTTATTCCAGTTAACTCTACCTTCTTTATCAGTAGCCTCTGATTCTAAATATAAGGCTACTTCATCGAACATATACGCTAAATAGTCATTGTCAATTCCTAATATTTTACTCGGTCTTTTCTGATAGTGTTTCGCCATTATTATCACTTGAGCCATTTCCCTTGTTTGTACGAAAGGAGTCTAAGGCGCTCACCTCACCTATTCCCCAGCTAAATATTGCAAATTTCTGATCGTCTGTCATAATGTCTTTAAACTCTTCATATGATGGCTCAACTAAGCATGCTCTACAATAGAGCTCTATAGTGTCTACTGTATGTTTTATCACTTCTTCAGGAGACATGTTCTCCTTTTTAGGCTTTTTACCAGTTATCATGCCTATAGCAATACTCATTAAATGATTTGGAATTTTCCCCTGAGCAGCCATTGACATGAGCCTTGGCCTTTGGACTCTAACCTTTATTGTTCCTGAATTATCAAAATTAGGTATATCAATTAATGGTTGCGCAATGGCTTTTAATTGCTCTATGCTCATTACTTCACTCATTTTACTCCCCCTCAATTTAGTAGAGCTACCCACATTTAAGCAGGCAGCTCATCCAAAAAGTCAATTGCTACAGGACTTTCTCCAGACTTAGGCCTAGATTTGCAAGTCAATTCAGGTGCAAAAAATTCACCGTCTATAATAGAGTAATTTACCGGAGTTCCTTTGCAATGCTTATAGGTGAATTTGACATAGCTTACTGTTGAGCCATCCACATCCTTTTCTTCTGTGTAGATGTGGAGCGAAAAAGGTTGTCTTTCGACAGGCACACCCACCACAGGCGCATCATATCCTATAACCTTTGTGGGTTCAACATCATCATATCTTAAGTCGCCTCCATCAACCAGAGCAAGTATTTCAGGAATCATAGTAGCTGATACAAGTCGTATATCATAGCCTTTTACAATATCCTCGGTATTGTTCTGAGCTTTGATTACATTTTTTACTCTCAACTCTTTCTCTTGTCCTTCTGAAACATAAGCAGTAACCTCAGCTTCACTGGCTACATCTGTTAATCTATACTGTTTAGGAGTAGTTTCTTCTGTCTCAATTTCTACCCTAACTATATTCGCTAAAGGAAACTCCTGCACACTTTCATATGCCATGTATATCCCTCCTTATAATTTCTTTAAAACTTGATATTGTATGCTTGTTGTATAAGCCTTCTTTTCATCGTCAGTAATAACAGGCGTTTCTCCAGCATACCTTAATGGCAAGCCTTTTAATTCAGATTTAATCTCTTGCACATATGGCTCCATCTGATTATAGCTGCTAATAGGTACAAAAACAATAATGTCTATAATCCTGTATCCTACTCTATTGGCATTAAAAAAAGGTACCTGATTGCTTTCTTTCACAACACAGTACCTCTGGGTGCATTCACCTTGGTGTTTGCCTGGCCAGAATGGATTAAGTCCAGCTTCTTTGAGAGCAGTATATATGTTTTTTATCATTAATCTTTCACCAGCCTTTGATAACCCCTAAGGACCTCAGGAGCATTTTTCTGTATAGTTGGCTCTAGTATTGCATACTTCTTCTCATGAGCTAGTTCAAGATATACTGAATAATCCATGTTGCCGGATAAGACTATTTTACATTTGTCCCCTTCCCATCCAAAATCTCCTTGGATGCTATTCCTAGCATTTCCTGTCCTATCAATCCAGGGAGCTTCTCTTTTTGCATCTGATTCCATCTTTTTTGCAGCAGTATCCGCATAGAGCCCTATTGCCGCTCTCATACGATTGCTAACCTGTTTTGGATTGAAGTTATTTCTGACTCTTATACTCACTTTATCACTTCCAGTTCTGCTTGTTTGCAGATGCCAAGATAACCATTTACGAATGTCACCTTGTACTCCCTGCCATTGGCTATGAATTTATCACCTTCCAGGATGTCAGCATCATATGCACATAGCATTTTTTCAACACTGCTTGACATATATCCAATAACAGAACCCCTATCATTTATCCTCTCTCTGTGGGACTTTTTATTATAAATTGATACAGTTTGAGGATCCAATGTAACTTCCTCTTCAATCCAACCATCGAATCCATCAGGGACTTTGGTTATTCTTTTTATAGCAATGCTGATGGCATTAGTTTGCATTACTTTTTCAATATATCTCCTGTAGTATTTTTCAGCTCCCATCAGCTCTCACCACCGTGCCACCCATATTAGTTCTATATCTTTGTGCAAGCTGCAGAAAGTGTTTTCTCGGACTTGGTATTGTTATATCTCCAAGTTTTATCTCCTCGATGCCTGCTTTTGTAAGACACAATTCCCTTGCCAATGATTCAAGAGTTGTGCCATATTCTGCGCCTATTTCAGCTATTCTTGCTTCTAAGTATGCATCATCAAAATATGGGTAATTCTCTTCATCTATCATTTGTTTCAACTTTTCTAGTTCTGTCAACTATATCACCCCTTTTAGGGTTTATTAGGGAGGGTTACCCTCCCAATTATTCAATTTTAAATTTGAACTCTGCCAATGCAACATTTTTCTTTTCTTTAGTTCTTCCCCATCTTGCTGCAGTTGCTAAGTCAGCGTTGGTAGGTGAGACAATGCTTCCAGTAGGTTCTTTCCATTCCACTCCAAGTGGATGAAGTACAAACTGCTTACGGTTAATCAGTGCATTATCGCCTAAACCTTTGAGAGGGTCTCTGTAGATTTCAGCAGGTACAATGCCCTCGTTGCTTTCTACAAAACCAAAAGCTCCAGGACCGAAAAGGTACATGCTGGCTACCTTTGTAGTGTTGTCGTAAGGCATAGCATCATCAACAATTACCCTTGCTTCCAAAGGTGTGTACATAGCAATTCTGCCATTACCTTCACTTTCGGGGATGGTTTCAATCTGGTCCTGCTTTAGCATGTAAGCATATACAGCGCTGTGTACTGCAACTGCTTTCAATTTATCGGCTGCATCTCCAAGTATGAATTTAGTGTCAATAGCTGCACTAGAATTGAATAAAGCCGCATTTCCTTCTTTGCTGGATATATCATTCACATGATCAGTTAAGGCTCCGAATACACCTTTGCAGGTGTTTATTAGTATCTTAGTAAATTCTGTACTCCAATAATCCCCAAAAGCTTCTGCAATTCGATCCATCACATCATCACCAGAGAGCAAAGATGCTAACTGGTTTTCACCAAAAGCTTTTACTCTAAGCTGTCTCCTTGCAGTGTCGGTTGAAGTGGTTATATTATTGATAGTTATGTCGTCATCCTCGTCAGGTATTTCGGAATCGCCAGACAAAGGCTTCACGAATGGCATAATTATTGTTTTGCCACCCTGTGCTAATAAATCTGCAAGCTGTGGATTATTGGCTACAATACCACTTTTCCAAAAAGCGTTTGTTTCAGTGGCTCTCTCAGCCACATATGCTGCAAAATTCTCAGGTATAATCATGTCTGCTAAATATGTTTTAGCCATAATTTAATTCCTCCTTTATAAATTTGCTTGTGCTTTTAATTGCTTTGCCAACTCTGGGTTTTCTTTCTCAAGTATGGCCTGTTGTGTTAAACTCCAGGTTTCTTTCCTATATGGGTTCTTTTCATGATACTTCTTGTTGTCCTTGCCTCCATTGCCCTTGCTTCCACCGGTACCAGCAGGATCAACTTCATCAAATAAATAAGGGTCACTTTCCTGCAGTTTCTTAAGCTGCTCAGTGAGCCCTTTTATGTTGCCCTCCTCATCCATCTCCACTATGGACATGTCTAGCAAGGCTTTGATGGCTTTAGCATTTTTACCCTTGTTGTCTTTTATTGCTGATTCTATTGCAAACTGCTTTCTAGTTTCAACAAGAGCATCTTCTTTTTCTTTTATCTGTTGTTTGAGCGCTTCTATAGTTGCTGTAGCTTCTTTGTTGTCCTCGAGTTGCTTTTGCAGTTTACCGAGTTCTTTATTGAGGTTATCAACCTGGCTTTTGTAGTCGTTCTTTTCAGTATTCAAAGCATCAAATTTCTCCTTTGGTATCCAACGGCCATCGTTGACTATATCAATTTTCTTATCTCCAAGCTTCTCGGTAACCTGCTTATAAAGTTCCTCTCCTAATAAGCTTTGTAATGTTACCTCTGCAAATAATTGTAAATTCATATTAAATGTGCGTTTCATGCAATTCCCTCCTATAATTCCTACTTGCCTTTTTTAGTGGTCGGCTCCACCTGTGGTCTTGTTCTTTTAACCCTGCAATACTAAAAAGGGCAAAATAAAAACACCATAAGGTGTTAATAATCGAAAAATTCTATCCCATTTTCATGCAACTCTACATTCAACATACTTATATCGATTTCTTTTCCATTAGGTTTTAAAAATATATTTGTCCATTTTCCTGTTCTCTGTTCCTTTACAGCTGTACCCCAAGGAAATTCATGAACTTCCCATCGGTGTAACACGATGATATTATTGCTCATTTTCTTCTTTTTATCTATCCCTCCTTAATTGAAATTTAGAGTGCTGCCATTTCTTTTAATACTCATTTTCTAAACACCTCAGGGTTTTCCTTTATCACCTGATACAACCCCTTTGCAAGCTTAACTATATGCTCTTCATGCAGTCCTATATCAAATATATCATCTATACCATGGAGTATTTCATGTAAGAGAGCACATTTTTGCGTATCTTCGCTATAGATACTAGATATCTCTATAAGACCAACATTATAATGGATAACTCCATAACATAATGTATCATTATCAAAAAGCTTATCATTTACTTTTTTGACCTCATAATCTTTATAACCGATTTTTATCTTTTCGGGTATATTCATATAGTTTACCCCCTTATCTGGTAGCAAAATACTCCCCATACTCATTATACCATTTATTTAATGCAGGATTATAGCCACCATCAAGCCATTTTCTTAATTCGTCAGCTACTTCATCTAAGGATTTTACTATTACAGGAATCGTAGAACACAAGCATTGAGGATGAGAAAGTGGCACATCATCCTTTGGGAAATTACCTACCCCTAAGCCGTA
>JAWLDD010000166.1:0-5854 GCA_041686815.1 Candidatus Atribacteria bacterium
CTTCTATAGGTATTAGGTTGCCCGGACCCATAGATAAATAAGCTTCTTCATTAAAGTCCTCAGGTAGTATATCCTTGGCCTTTGCTTGCTTGATTATAACCTCTCTCATCTCCTTTGAGGTGTGTTGCTTTGATACAGGAATATCATTCTCATGAATAAATACCTGGTCAAAATGATAGTTCCCGCATAGATGATCAATATGGCCATGACTATTAACCACTATAAGAGGCAAGTCTGTAAGCTCCGATACGTGATCTTTTAGGTTGCCTATCCCGAATGAGGTATCATAGAGCAATGCTTTCTCTTCTCCTATAATAAGGGTAACAAAGACACCCAAAGGATCCTCAATGTGCACAACATCCTGCATGACAAAATGATTTGTAAAATATCCTTTCCTCACAGGCGAACTCCTTTCTTACTCAATCTATTCATCCCAAAATCCATGAAGCCTGCTTTGCTAGACAAGATCTCGCCTGTTCTTATTTTCTTCCAATAGTCTCCAGTATATCTCTCTCATCCACAGTCAAGACCTTGGACAATTCTAGTAGAATGATAAGTCGTCCCTCCAAACGGGTTGCTCCGTAGATATATTCCTTACTGATGCGAGTCAGCTCAGGGGCTTCTTCTATATCTTCCTTTTGGGTCCTTAGTATCTCGGTAACTTCATCAACTGCAAAGGCAATATTGTTCCCATTAACCTCTGCCACTATAAATCTGGACTGACCTTCATATTGGGCATCGCCTAATCTAAAGCGTTTCTTAAGATCTAAAACAGGTATTATCTTACCCCTATACTCTATAATACCCTCTATAAATTCCGGGTTATTAGGCACTCTAGTTGGTTTTTGAGGAAGGATGATCTCCTGAACATCATGTATGGCAGCTCCGTATAGTTCTTGCCCCAATCTAAAAATGACATATTGTGTATCCACCATCAAAAATACCACCTTTCTCGATAAATATTCCCATAACTTGAGATAATTGTATCATAATATAACATATCTTGCCAATGGGCTTTTTGACAGTAAAAGCACAATTAATTGCCTTGGTTGCCTTTCATTAAGATATAATCTTTTCTTCTTACCGCCTCTATAAACTCCTCTATAGATTTTATCTCATAGTCAAATTCCATGCCTCCGCCAAATAAGCCATCTAGATGATGAGAATCGGATCCTGAGGTTTGGAGTAGGGAATGCTTTTGTGCATAGGCCATGGCTTTTTCATCGAACTTAGGATCTATATGACTGGCATTTATCACCTCTACAGCATCCACAAGCCCAGGAAAAAGCCTTATGGTCTCTATATAGGAGGCTTCTCTAAAAGGATGAGCATGGGAAACAAATCCCCCATGTTCACGAACCCTGATTAGATAATCTTCAACACTCCATGAAAGCATATCAGGATGCTCTAATAGAAAGTCTTTATCTAAACCATATGTCAAAAAATCTGTCCCACGATAAGTGTATTCCCAACCAAAGAATACATGAAAACCCGTCCCTTTAGCTTCTTCCAATGCATGTTCATAGCCTTTACAAAAGAGCTCAACTCTTGTATCCCAGGGCATGTTCTTTGGTACAGCTGTGTGTCCATTAAAGAAATGATCTGTAATGATCATCCCTGCATATCCTGCTTCTATATGGGCCCTAACCATCTGTCTACCAGTAGCACTGGCACAAGCACTACCCTCTCTGGTATGGGTATGTGTCTCGTATTTATATGTCTTTTTCACCGAAATCCTCCAATCTATTTATATATGCATATGGATTATTTATTATTCATTTATAAACTGCCTGTATACAGCATAACCAAAAAACTGCCCATGCTATTATCTCGTGGGCAGTTTTTATTTACACTAAGTTTCATCTGCGGAATGTTCTATGCCATCATCTGAAGATAGGCATATATAAATGGATCCAATTCTCCGTCCATGACAGCTTGAATATTTCCCATCTCTTCATTGGTTCTATGATCCTTTACCATGGAGTATGGATGGAATACATAGGATCTTATTTGGCTTCCCCATTCAATCCTCTTCATCTCACCCTTCATCTTCTCGATCTCCTGTTGGGCTTCGGCTTCTTTTAATTCCAGCAATCTGGCTTTTAATACCTTCATGGCTGTTTCCCTGTTTTGTATCTGGGAACGTTCATTCTGACATTGCACTACTATGCCTGTTGGTATATGGGTTATTCTGACTGCTGACTCTGTCTTATTGACATGCTGGCCGCCTGCCCCTCCAGCCCTATAGGTATCAATCTTTAAATCCTCTGGTCTAATATCCAGCTCTACATCGTTGTCCAGTTCAGGCATTACATCCAAGGATGCAAATGATGTATGTCTTCTGCCCGATGAGTCAAAAGGTGATATTCGAACCAGCCTATGAACACCCTTCTCAGCTTTTAGATATCCATAGGCATTTACACCGTTTATCCCTAATGTCACACTTTTGATGCCAGCTTCTTCTCCAGGAAGTAGATCCAAGGTCTCTACCTCATAACCTTTGCTTTCGCACCATCTGGTGTACATACGAAGGAGCATGGATGCCCAGTCCATGGCCTCGGTACCGCCTGCACCTGCATGTATGGAGATGATAGCATTGTTGCTGTCATAGGGCCCACTAAGAAGGGTCTCAAGTCTTAAGGACTCTACTTCCTTGTCCAACTTCTCTATCTCATTTCGGATTTCACTTATAATAGATGGATCCTCTTCCTCCATCCCCAATTGTATCAGCACCTCTGCATCCTCAATTCGGGAATTTATGCTTTCATATTTTTCAATCTTGTTCTTAAGATATTTTACTTCTTTATTTATCTTTTGAGATTTCTCAATATCCTCCCAAAATGAAGGATGGTTCATCTCAGCTTCATATTCCTCTATTTTGCTTTGACATCCTGGGATGTCAAAGTGAATCACCTACCCGATTAAAGACCTCTTTTATGGAGTTCAGTTTCTCCTGCATACTTTCCAGTTCAAACATAACAATAACACCTTTCATTATTAGAAATTGGGATCTAGAGGTTGGAAGTTATAGCTATTTACGCCCCGTGACATCTTTTATATTTCTTGCCGCTCCCACAGGGACAAGGGTCATTTCGACCTACTTTTTTGCCTTTAACTACTGGCTTTCTATTCCCGCTGTCCCCATGACTGGTAGCGATAGGTTCAGCTACCTTCTGACGCTTTGGAACGCTGGCCTGCACTCTCATGTTATAGAGTAGATGAACCGTATCCTCTTGGATACTTCTAATCATCTCTTCAAACATCTCATAGCCTTCTACTTTATATTCAAGGACTGGATCCCGCTGCCCATAAGCTCGAAGGCCGATGCCCTGCCGCAATTGATCCATTGCATCGATATGATCCATCCATTTCTGATCCACTACTCTAAGGAGTATAACCCTCTCGGCCTCTCTCATATTTTCTTCGCCGTTTTCTTCCTCTTTAAGAGTATAGACTTCTTGGGCTACCTTCAATATTTTCTCCTTCAATTTATCTTTGGTTAGGCCTTTAAATTCCTCTTCAGAAATTGTTACTGAATCCTTAGGCAAGAAAACCCTTTCCAGTTGTTCCAAAAGCCCTTTTACATTCCATTCCTCAGGATGTGGCAGCTCACCTATATACAACTCTATATAGTTATCTATTACAGCATCCACCATATCCATGATAGAGTCCCTAAGGTTTTCGCCTTCTAGTACCTTGCGACGTTGTGAATAGATTACATCCCTTTGAGTGTTCATAACATCATCATATTGGAGAACATGCTTTCGAATGTTGAAGTTGTTGCCTTCTACCCTCTTTTGAGCTTGTTCGATCTGCTTGGATAAGAGCCCGTATTCTATAGCTTGATCCTCTTCTAGCCCCAGTCTTTCGACTATGTTCTGGATTCGTTCAGAACCAAACAGTCTCATGAGATCATCCTCTAATGATATATAGAACCTGGAAGAGCCAGGATCTCCCTGTCTACCAGCACGCCCTCTTAGCTGATTGTCGATACGTCTACTCTCATGCCGCTCGGTTCCAATAATGTGCAGCCCACCCAATTCAACAACCTTTTGACGCTCTCTCTGTGTTTCTATGGTGAATTTATCAAACAATTCATTATACACCTTACGTGCAGCTATCACATCTTGATCATTTGTGTCTTGAGCTCCTGTCAGCTGTGCAAGTATTTCATCGGAATATCCTTGTTTCTTCATTTCCTTCTTTGCAAGAAACTCGGGATTTCCACCTAAGAGAATATCGGTACCACGTCCTGCCATATTGGTAGCAATGGTTACCGCCTTATATCTACCAGCTTGGGCTACTATCTCGGCTTCCTTCTCATGGTACTTGGCATTCAAGACCTCATGAGGAATCCCTCTTCGCTTTAACATTGCGCTCAGAATTTCGGAATTTTCTATGGTAACAGTGCCCACTAAAATTGGCTGACCTATGGAATGCCGTTGGACTATCTCTTCAACCACAGCATTGAACTTGCCTTTAAGGGTTAGGTGTACAACATCATTATAGTCCTGCCGAATCATTGGCTTGTGTGTGGGTATCACCACTACGTCAAGGCCATATATAGTTTTGAATTCTTGTTCTTCTGTCTTTGCCGTTCCAGTCATTCCAGATAGTTTTTTATACATTCTAAAATAATTTTGGAACGTTATGGTAGCCAGGGTTTTGCTTTCTCGCTTGACATTAACTCCTTCTTTGGCTTCAATGGCTTGATGCAGTCCATCGCTATATCTTCGTCCAGTCATAAGCCGACCGGTAAATTCATCCACTATGATAACCTGATCATCTTTCACCACATAATCCTGATCCCTTTTCATAAGGAACCTGGCCTTCAGTGCTTGGTTTATATGGTGGGGTAGCTGAGCTGTTTCAGGGTTATCTGGGTCAGGTTGGGTCAAGTTTTCCACTTTAAAATAGGCTTCTGCCTTGGCTACACCTTCCTCGGTCAAGCTGATGGTATTGGCCTTCTCATCCATCTCAAAGTCTATTTCATTTTTAAGGGTGACTACGAACCGATCTGCTTTATGGTACATATCCGTTGACTTTTCACCGGCTCCAGATATTATAAGGGGAGTTCGAGCTTCATCAACCAAGATGGAGTCCACTTCGTCAACTATAGCAAAATTGAGTTCCCTTTGCACCATCTCTTCCTTGTAGATCACCATATTGTCACGGAGATAGTCAAAGCCAAATTCGTTGTTGGTACCATAGGTGATATCTGCAGCATAGCTCTCCCGACGCTGGCTGGGCTTCATGTCATGGACTATAAGGCCTACTGTCAGTCCCAGGAATTTATAAATCTTGCCCATCCATTCACTATCCCTCTGAGCAAGATAATCATTGACGGTGACTATGTGCACACCTTTACCTGTTAGAGCATTGAGATATGCAGGCAATGTAGCCACCAGGGTCTTACCTTCACCTGTCTTCATCTCGGCTATACGCCCTTCATGAAGTACTACACCACCGATAAGCTGAACCCTAAAATGTCTCATATTAAGTACTCTGCGGGATACCTCTCTTACTACTGCAAAGGCCTCGGGAAGAATATCATCCAAAGTCTCTCCCTGTGCCAAACGGCCCTTAAACTCGTCTGTTTTTGCTCTCAGCTCTGCATCGGACAAAGCCTCCATGCTAGGCTCTAAAGATTCAATTACATCCACTATTTTCTCTATGCGCTTTATCTCTCTTGAGTTGCTATCTCCAAAAATCCGCTTTATCAATCCCATAATCTGAACACTCCAATCCCTGAATTTACCTCAGTTGGGCTGAAACCTGTTGATATCAATATCTCATTTTAACACTAATGCAGTAAACATTCAAGAAATTAAGGGCTTAAACAAGCCCTTTTACT
>JAWLDD010000167.1:0-5850 GCA_041686815.1 Candidatus Atribacteria bacterium
TTTTCACAGTATGACTTACAAATATCATATAATTTTTTGGTATTAGAACTATTCCTTCCGCCTATTACTAACATTACATCTGCGATTTTTGCAATAGATTCAGCCTCTTTCTGGCGTCGTGATGTAGCGTAGCAGATTGTATTAAATTCTATAAGATGGTCAATCCTTTGATGTAACTCAGATAAGATTTCATTCCACTTATCTCGGGTTATGGTTGTCTGCGCTACAACACATGCTCTATCAATTTTAGGCAGCCCATCTATTTCCTCTTTATGATTTATAACATAAGCCCGATTATCACACCAACCTTTTATACCTATAACCTCAGGGTGATCACTTTCTCCTATAATAATAATATCATACCCATTATGATGATATTCTTCCACCAAATGATGAATACGCTTAACATATGGGCATGTTGCATCAATAAAGTCCAAATTTTTAGCCGTTATTTGGTGGTACACATCTTTTCCAACGCCATGGGAGCGAATAACTACCTTTCCATCTGGTATTTCATCAATAGTTTGAGCCACCCTAACCCCCTTTTCATTAAGTTCTGCAACCACCGATGGATTATGAATGATTGGCCCTAAGGTATATAAAGGAAGAGGATAATCAAGATTCTTATATACTGACTCAACAGCGCGCTTAACCCCAAAACAAAACCCTGCATTAGATGCCAAAATAATCTTCACTCATTTACCTCTTTCTGTGGGAACTTACTCTTACCTATTACATTTCGCTATTTTAGGATTAAATCCTTCTTTTTTTATAAAAAATCTAGATTAATTATCTTTTGTGAACTAGAAATTATTCATCTAACAAGTTTTTTAGTGAAATCTCCATATCTGCAGACATTGATTCCAATAACTCAGTACTGGATTTTTGAGAAAAATAATGATCCATATCTAAAGCCTTGCCAATTACCACTTTTATTGGGTGAAATAGTTTATACTCACCCATAATACCTATGGGTATTATCTTTGCTTTAGAACGATGAGCTATTGAAGCTACACCATGAGAAAAATGTTGTATTCTTCCCTTCTTACTTCGTGTTCCCTCAGGAAAAATACCGAATACATGGCCTTGTTTCAATATCTGCAAAGAATTCTTAATAGCTGATAGATCAGCCGTGCCTCTTTTGACTGGAAATGCCCCCAAATTTTTCAATATAAAACCAAAAATAGGATTTTTAAAAAGCTCCATTTTAGCCATAAAGTATATCTTCCTAGGTAAGACACAACCTATTACTATAGGATCCAACATGGATATATGGTTGGAATATAGAATTACTTTCCCTTCCCTTGGGAAGTTATCTAGTCCATCAACTTTTGGTCTATATAACAGATATAAGATGGGACGGATTATTCCCCTTATAATTCTATAAAACATAACTTTTCCTCCTCATCTTCTCTGCAAATAGTCATGTATATGCCCTAAAATCTCCGACGATACCTGGTCAATAGATTTATCGGTTGTATCTATGATAATAGCATCTTCAGCCTGTCTAAGTGGCGCGAAGCTACGATTTTGATCATTGTCATCCCTATCTTGAATGCTCTGTTTAATGGACTCTAAACTTTGATCAATACCATTTACTGTCATCTCTCTCCATCTTCGTAGAGCCCTTTCCTCTAAAGAGGCTGTTAGATAGAATTTGATGGAGGCACAGGGCAATACATAGGTACCTATATCCCTGCCGTCCATCACTAAAGACCTACTAGCTGCTATTTTTCTTTGCATTTCAACCAATTTCAGACGCACCTCAGGTATAACAGCAACTCTAGATGCAGCGTCAGACACCTCAGGAGTCCTCAACAAATCAGTCACATCCTGACCATCTAGAATAACTCTCTGCATATCTTCGTCATATTCAATTTCAATATCCGTAGATGCTAAAGTAGATATGACACTTTGACTATCATTCAAATCTATATCTTCAGTAAGCATCTTAAGTGCAACTGCTCTGTACATCGCTCCGGTATCCAAATAGATTATGTCCAATGATTTTGAAATTATCTTTGCTATAGTGCTTTTTCCTGCTCCTGCAGGACCATCAATAGCAATTGTCAAAATTTCCTTGCTCTTACCTTCTATCGTTTCTCTCCTAACTAAGTCAGGTCTTAAGGATATAGCTTTATTTAAATACACATGTTCTATTTCTTTAGGCTGTGAAACCTGAATATGCATCAATACACGAATACATTTTTCCAAGCTGCCTTTAACATACATTTCTTGACAGCAGAATAATGGTATATCCACCATGCCTAATTGTCTAGCTGCAATTGCTGGGTACTGAGAGTCCAGATCCTTAGTTCCGGTAAAAACGATACTGACTATATCCGAGTAATCTATTTGATTTTTTTGTATGATAGTTTCAAGTAATTTGGTAGTATTCTCTAATATCTCATCAGAGGTATTCTCTTCTACCGTAATAGCTCCTCGTATGGCGTAAAAATACAACTGTCCTTCCCCCTATCATATAGCTCTATGCCCTAGTCCAATGGCTACTTCATTTAGATGTAGTAGCCCTATACCAAAAAACAAAGCTACGCTTACATGGTCATGGTATCTAGCAATAGCTATCTTGCCTCCTACACTCAGTCCTACAGCTTTAGGCATAATTTGAGATATGGCTTCTCTTGTAGCGCCTGCAACTGCACCTTCTTCGGCATGAGAATCCTCTATTACACCTTCACGCTTGGCTGCAACTACTGCTCTTTCAATTATCTTATTAACAGAAGTAATAAACTCTCCACCGTAGTCGATAGCTACAGTTCTTATGCCAGTTTTGAGATACTCTTCTTTTAAAAGGTTTTCTTCGTTGCGATTCTTAGTCAGACTCATTTGAATCGCTATCCTAGCAACCTCACGACTTCCCAATAAATCCATATCAAAACTCCTTAAATACGCTCTGTATGTACAATACCATTATAAAGCAGTCAGCTATCTAGTACAAGCTATTTTTTGTAGAGTGGAGGTAATCTATATAGCTTCCCTTGAACCTGAATACTCTTTGAATATCCATGAGGAAGATAATGGGTGGGTTCAGCCTCAATATTAACTTCATAACTTCCAAGAGCATTTGTAGCATCAATCTCTATTATATCCAACAAGGATACATAAGCAAAGGCAGTCCCATTCCTCTCAATCTTTGTTATGGGAATTCCATTTACCTTAACAAATATCTCATCGCCCTCATTCACATTGGCGGAAAAATAAAATATCCCATAGGGAGATTCTGGATGGTCTCTGCCCATGATGCTTCCTTCTATGACATATGTTGGGCTTAAGGTTTCCTGGAAGACATGATAATAATGTAAAATCTGGAGAAAGAATAAAAGAATACTAAGCATTATACCTATTTTAGTTAATATAGGTTGTATATTGAAAGCCAAAGAAAGGGTATTTATTTTCTTTAGTATTGGATATTTTCTTTGTATCATCTATTCACCACACAATGCCTCTTAAACATAATTTAATCTCAATAACATGGAATGTTCTTCATATATGATTATCCTAACCATTGTTAGACATCATTATTCACAGCACCAAACAAACTGACTTTAGGGTTTAAGATGACATGTATCGTTTGTATATATCAATGAATTGCTTTCCTTACCAACTTCAATCAGGCTCAAACCAGCTTGACTTATTTTAAATCGTGTCAGTAAATTCAGAGGAATTCCCATTATACTTAACATAAGAACTTTAGTAGTTGCAGCATGAGATACTATTAGGACATTCGAATCATGGTCTTGGTGTTTTTCCTTTAGTTTTTGAAAAAACCTATTTATCCTGTTATGCACTGATAACAAACTCTCGCCACCTTTTGGAGAAAAGGACAATTCACAACGCCATCTAGCAAGCTGGCCAGGATATTTTATCTCAATTTCAGCTGTAGTAAGACCTTCCCAATTACCAAAGGATACTTCCCTGAGCAGTTTATCTGCAATAGGTTCTATTTTTAGTTCAGCGCCTATAATTTCTGCTGTTTCCCTTGCCCTAGATAGGTCGCTACAATATATGGCATCAATAATATTCATTTCTTTAAGACGCTTGCCCAACTTTTTGGCTTGAATTCGGCCTAAATCGGTTAGACCGATATCATTGGTACCTTGAGTCTTCCTCAAGCGGTTCCATTCAGTTTCTCCGTGACGAGTTAAGAATAGTTTCATCCAATATCTCCTTTCAGCTCAAATACTAAGGTCTATCCTTACTTACATACACATTGTACTTATCCCACATCTCCTCTAATTTTGAGAATTCTGAAGCTAAAAGTGGGCTCTTTTTCATTCCAACCCCTACAATAAGTGCGTTTATAAGACTTAAAGGAGCAACCAAAGAATCAACAAATGATGCCATATCACTTCTAGCTTGTAAAGTATAATCGGAATATGAGGTCAAGGGGGAAAGTAAGCTATCGGTTAATGCTACAGTAATGGCACCACGTGTTTTAGCAAAGGACATTGCTTCAATAGTTCTAGTGGCATAACGGGGATAGCTTATCCCGATGAGCAAATCTTGATTATCGATATGAATAAGCTGTTCGAATATATCATTGACTCCTGAAGTTACTATACGAACATTGTTAAATATAAAATTCAGATAATACCCCATAAATTGTGCTAAAGGTGCAGCACTTCTTAAACCTAAAATATAGATATATCTTGCCTTTAAAATACAGTCTATTACCTTCTCGAAAATCTCATTGTCAGCTTCATCGATAGTCATTCGTATGTTATTCATATCAGCTTTCAATACGTTCTTTAAAATCATTTTTTGATCTAAGTCAGAAGACATTTCAATTCTTTGTACAGTGGTGAGCTTGGTTCGAATCAATTCCTGTAGTGCTCTTTGAAGTTTTGGATATCCATCATAACCCAACATGTTTGCATATCTAACAACAGTTGATTCGCTTACCCCGACTTTCTGTCCTAATTTCGAAGCTGTCATAAATGCTGCCTTATCATAGTTATTGATTATGTACTCGGAAATAAGTTTTTGTCCTTTGCTCATCTTCTTGAAGTTCACATTTATCCTATGAATTAAATCTTGTTTATCTGCCATAGAAATCCCCCTATTTTACCTAATTTCCTGCATTTCGACTAGTTTCATTTTATCATAATCTTCATTATATGCAACCAAATTTTGTTCTATAATCATAGTCTCCTAAATGGGATATTTTTTGGATACAACCATATAATAATCTATTATAGTCAAGCTCTATTATAGTCAAACGCGGAAGCTATGGATTAATATAAATTGAGGTGGACGTGTGATACAAATTGATGATGCTGGCAGTGGCAGTTTGGTGGGGGGAACATGTATTGCTGCCCTCCGAGTGGAAACAGGAGAATACATATATGATTTTATTCCAGTAAGTTTTTATCAGAATGGTAACTTTTATAAAAAGAGTTACCTTGATAAATGCCTATGTATTGTTTCTACGTTATTGAAAAAGCTAAAAGTTGATAGTAAAGAAGAAATATCTATATGTCAAGGCTATATGTTTGATAAAGTAAGAAAGTATTTGAACAGTAACGGATACAATTGGACCAACACCAAGATCATAGATCCCTTACAGAGCTTAATAGAACAGACATTTAGCCAATATGCTCTAGATTTAGGCGTACCTATCCAATATGTTAAGTATACTAAATATCCATTGCATTTCCATCGTATTCTAAGATGGGTATATGCTGATTACAATGAACGCTGTAAGCTGTGTAAAACAGATTGGAAGAGTTTTAAAAAATATGGCAATCTTGATATCACCTTGTTTTATGATACATTATATAAGAAAAACTACACATGCCTTAGATGTGGGAAAAGGATCGAATCAGGCAG
>JAWLDD010000168.1:0-5836 GCA_041686815.1 Candidatus Atribacteria bacterium
TGTTCGTTTTCAGTGTCCTCATCCATAATACCTCTTAGTCTATCTAAAACACTTCGCCTTTTTCCCATGATCAAACCATACGCAAGCAGACTCAACATCAATATAGAGCTAATCAATGAGAAAAAACCAATGAATAATTGCATTGTAAACCCCCGTTCTAATATATGCTTATGTCCAACATCTTTCATTAGAATCAATCATCGCTAGAACTTAATCCTCAATTCATATGTCTATATTAACTATCCTTCTTATAAACAAAACACCGATAATCTGCAAAATTACAGCCATGATGATCATGATAATCCCCAAGGGTTCCTTAATCATTACCACCATAAAATCCGGATTCATTAGGTAAATTATAAACGCCAAGGCAGGAGCTAATAGGGATACAATAACTCCCGACAATCTGCCTTGGGAAGTTAGTACCTTTACCTGGTTCTTCAGCATAATCCTTTCCCTTATAGTATAGGAGATGCTATCTAGAACCTCTGAAAGGTTTCCTCCCACCTGTCTTTGAATAAGAATAGCTGTGACTACCAACTCCAGATCCGGGCTTTCTACCCTCTGTGCCAGTTCATTTAGAGCCTCTTCAACAGTCAACCCCATATTTATCTGTTTCATCATCCTACCAAATTCCTGGGACATGGGGGGTTGCATATCCCTAGCTACAATCCCTATGGTTTGAAAGAAGCTGTATCCTGCTTTCATTCCGTTTGACACCAAAGTTAACATGTCTACTATCTGATTGTTAAAGTCTCTAATCTTTTTATACCTACGGGAGTTAATGTGCATATTGCCAAATAAAACAGCTACAACAAATCCCAATATAAATAGCAGCAAAGCTCTGGAAATTAAAAATAATATACCACCTAAAACAATCCCCCAGATGCATACTATGAGAATAAATTCACCAGGGTATAGGTATATATCTCCCTGAGCCAATCTTTTCTCCAAGCTCTTATATAACTTAGTTGATGCTAAAGGCCCCCTAGGCTTTTGGTGAGCAAAAATATCCTTGCCTTGGGTTTCAATATCAGGAGATTCACTTTCTGTTGTTCGGTTTTGGAGTTCCCTTTGAAAATCATCCCATCGTTGTCTACCAATATGCCTTCTCAAATGTATTGTCCTGTATAGAGAGAAAATAACCAAGTATATCGAAATTGCCGTTGCAGCTAAACCAACGTAAATCATATCAATGACCCCTTAACCCATATTAATAATACTGCTTGTTACCAAATATGCTGGATGATATATTGATACCTTTGGTTTTAAAGACTTCAAAGAATGTAGGTACTATCCCAGTAGCTCTGAAGTTGCCAATAACATTGCCCTTCCCATCTACACCCGACTGTTGGAAAACAAAGATATCTTGTAATGTAATGGTATCTCCTTCCATACCAACAACTTCAGAGATAGCCGTAATCTTACGCGATCCATCCTTCAGCCTGTTTTGATGGACCACAAGGTTTATAGCAGATGAGATCTGCTCTCTAATTGCTCTGGAAGGGAGCTCGGTACCAGCCATCAATACCATGGTCTCAATCCTAGCCAAAGCATCTCTAGAGCTATTGGCGTGACAAGTAGTAATAGAACCATCATGGCCAGTGTTCATAGCCTGGAGCATATCCAAGGCTTCTGCACCTCTAACCTCACCTACAATTATTCTATCCGGTCTCATACGAAGGGCGTTTATTACCAAATCCCTTATGCTTACCCTTCCTTTGCCCTCTATATTCGGTGGCCGGGATTCAAGAGTAATTACATGTTCTTGATGAAGTTGCAGTTCTGCTGCATCTTCAATGGTTATTATCCTCTCGTCATCGGGAATAAACGAAGACAATACGTTTAAAGTGGTGGTTTTCCCGCTACCCGTACCTCCCGAAACTAGAATGTTTACCCTAGATAAAACGCACGCCTTTAGAAAATGAGCCATTTCAACGCTAAGAGTCCCAAAGCTTATTAAGTCGTCGATATCATAGGGTTCTCGTGCAAACTTTCTTATGGTAATACAAGGTCCTTGTACTGAAAGTGGAGGTATGATAGCATTTACCCTAGAGCCATCTGGAAGCCTAGCATCCACCATAGGTGAGCTATCATCTATGCGTCTGCCCAAAGGCGCAACTATTTTCTCTATTATTTGGAGTATATGTTCATCATCTCTAAAAACTATATCAGTTCTGGAGATTTTACCTTCCCTTTCTATATAGACTTTTGAAGGAGAATTTACCATAATCTCGGTTATAGTGGGATCCCTAAGCAGAGATTCTATAGGTCCTAAACCTATTATCTCGTCCAATACGTCATCTATTATCTGCTGTCTCTCAGAACGAGTAGTATATTTCCCCTCTTGGGTCATAACCTGTTCAGTTATCTCCTCTACCCTCTTTGCGACTTGATATATCTCCCTCTCGTTCAATTGTTTTATATCAAAATCAATGGCTAAGTCCTGAACCAACCTATCTATTATCTTCTTCTTTAGTAACAAATCTTGTTTTTGCCCCGGTAACGCTTTGCCATCGCTTTTCATTAAGCTTTGAAAAACATACTTAGGACTTTCATCCGTGCTTTCATCCTGTCTTTGCACTCTTATCAATCTCTCATTTAGATTCATTCTCCATCCCCTGCCCTAGCTAATATTTCTTTGACTAAATCTTGAACGGCCTTTGCGACCTTTGATCTTTTCATACTAGTCACAAATGGTATCCCTTGATTCATGCTACTAATTACCGGTTGGCTCTCCAAAGGAATGGCCGTTGTCACTGGCATGGCCAGAGTCACCTCAACATCGTTTAAAGTTAATCCTACTCCCTTAATATATTTATTTACCACTAGATTAAGTTTAGTTTTATCGACCTTTAGATTTTCTAAAACCTTAATAGTGCTCTTTATGCTTTTGAGGGATAGGATATCCATTGTAGCTACCAATAATATCATGTCCGAATGATCTAGAGCCACCATTGCGATATCATAAAAATAGTTCGGACAATCTATTACTATATAATCATACTCCTGCTTTAATAACGATAATATTTTTTCAATATGCTCAGGTTTTATATAATCCGCATGTTCTATACTAAATGGTGCTGTAAATACCATAACACCAGAAAAATGCTTAACCATATAGCTTGCAAGCAGGTCTAAATCCAACCTACTGATATCATTTGCAAGGTCTGCGACTCTCCTCTTCGGGATAACATTCATAGCTAAAGCTATATCACCGGAATATATATCCAAATCCAGCAATGCTGTTTTCTTTCCACTTTCAGCTAGGGCAACTGCCAAATTTGTTGAAATAGTGGTCTTCCCTACTCCACCTTTAATACTAAATATGCTAATGACCTGGGCATTGTTCTTGTCTTCTATCTCATTTTCGCCTTCCGGTTTCTGTTCCTCTTCCGAAGTAGCGCTTATATCATGATAATAAAGAGAATGCCCAACTTTTCCTTTAGTGTCGTGTACTCTGATTATTGCCCTTTTAAGCTCATTGGGATATAAAGGTGTCTTTAGTACTTCTCTTACTCCTACACGCAAAGCCTTCTTATAGGTATCAACGTTTTGTTGTGAAGCTATTAAAATAATCGGCTGAAAGGGATTTTCCTCCATTATGCGCTCACTTATTAAGAACCCGTCCTTACCATTTACCTCTTCACCCAAGATTATTACGTCGGGTTCAAAGCTATTCATTATCTCCAAGCTGGCATCTATATTATCTGCCTCTCCCACCAAGACAATATCGTCGGTTATACTTAAAATAACCTTTACCGAATCCTTTATATATCCTTCTTCCATCAATAACATAACCTTAATTTTTGTATCCAATTAGATCACCTCAAGCTAATTATAGGTTCTAGTTCAAGTATCTCTTCATCTACAGGGGATCTCAAACTAAGCTTTAGATTGCCGATGGCCTCAGCATTGGTCAGCATCTCTACATCATGAGGACTTAAAGCCAAAGTTATAGTCCCAGAATCCCTTGCTCCTTCATCATTGGCATTTGGATTATTTGAGCCATATACAGCCAATACCTGGACATTTTGCATCATGGTAATGGTCATTTCCTTTGCATCTATGCTTACTATTCGCTTATCCTTCATTATCTCATCGGATATTTGGTTTAAGTATTCTTTGGCTAGCTGTGTCCTCTTATTTGCTTCGTCGTCTACTGCTTCCACGTCAGTCTCTTCGGATTCTTGTGTCTCGGAATCTCCAGCATAGGTAAAAGTCAAGAGGATATCCACTCGATCATTAGTCCTTATTAATCCGGATACACCGCTTACATCATTTATAGCTATAGAAACGGCTCTCATGTTTTCAGGTACAGAGTAGGAAAACTTATCCTGTCCCTCTCCTTCCTTATATATGTGATTGCTCAATATATGTTCGTCTTTTACAATATCAGTTTTGGTGATACTACCCACAACGTCCTCGATTGATTCATAAGCCTGAGGCAATACATTCTCTGCAGGCACATCAACAACCCTTAGCATCTCATTGGTTATGGTCACATGTTCAGGTATATTTTGTACTGCTACAACTACTGGCTTCATGGGGATATTGGTATAAGCTGACTTTAAATCGTTTATATACCCCATAATAAAGTAAATAGCTATCACCGCCAAAATAATAGCTATTATGAAGATAATTATGTTTGTTCTTTTATACATTGGTTAACCCCCCGCTATTTGCTTCTTTTATACTGACCTTATTGTATATAAAGGTAAACTCTATTCAATTAGAATTAGCTCAAGACGTCATATTCATGGTATGATGGATCTCTAAGTACATCGCTTAAAACAACATAGTCCATAATGTCCCCTTCATTTCACCTTTTTCATAAACCACATAGACAAAAACGGCAAAAGCCCGATATTATTATCTTTGCCATCTTGTAGTGTTACTTTGGTTCCATCGCCATAGTTATCTTTGCATTAACTGGTACTGTAGCTCCTAAAATCGCACCCATTATTGGATCCAAAATATCTACGTTGTAGGTAACAGCCACAGTTAATTCACCATCAGCTTCATTTTTATTCACCGTTACTGAAAACTTACCTTCGGTTGTAGTATCCAGCATCCCAGCAGCATTCTTTACTCTTTGAATAATTTGATCTTCTTCAATATCTCCCGTAATTCCATATCTTGCACCTTCTCTAGCCGATGAAATTACTGTAACGTAAGCATTTAATATAAATCCGAACTCAATTATTCCAAATACGATAAGCAAAAGTACAGGAAGCACCAGTGCAAACTCTACCGTACTCTGTCCCCTCTTATCCTCTATTCCTCTTAAAAACAATCTACTCACCTAATCACCTCTAGACCTAATATTAGGAAAGCTCCTAATGCTATCGCCAAACCATAAGGATAATTTATCCCCTTTGCAGGGAAGCCACCTAAAGGTATATTCATCCTGCCCTTTGTAATCAAAAAGGCAAATATCTTATATAGAGCTTTAAAGCACCACTTCAAAGTCTCTATTATCTTTCCTTTATAAACAATAATAGCAAGGGCAATTATTCCACCGAATATCGCCGATGCCAAGAAGGTATTAAATACAAACAGTACTCCCTTAAATGCACCAATTGCGCCTAAAAGCTTTACATCCCCACCGCCTATACCCCTCATGGCAAAGGGTATAAGAAGGAGGGCTATGCCGACTATCATACCTAAAATCCCATTAGCCAGACCAGAAAAGCCGTCTGTTATAATATATAGAATAATTCCGATAATAGTGCCAGAAAAAGTGATATAGTTTGGGATCTTTTGAAACCTGAAATCCATTATAAGAGCCAATAAAACCATTATGGATAAAATTATATTTGTAATCATATGTTAT
>JAWLDD010000169.1:0-5821 GCA_041686815.1 Candidatus Atribacteria bacterium
CTCATTAGCAATTTGGAAAACCCACAGCATTATTTAGAGAAAATTTTTCAGAGGTCGTGTCACATATGTTTGACTTCTCTAGATTCGAAATTTCTCGAAATAAAAAAATCATATAGACATGGATACATGAATATGTTATAATCAAAAAAAAGAAAGACCTTTAAGCTGGTCCCGTGAGTCCGGTAAGGTGAAATGTTATATAATAAATCAAGTATGGGATATACTTATGTTATATATTACATTGATGTAACCTTACCTCACGTAAGGTTTTTTTAGTGAGGTGAAATTCATGAAAGAAAAAGCTCAAATTATGGATGAAGCAGGGATAAATAGAGTATTGACTAGGATTGCCCATGAAATAATCGAAAAAAATAAAGGAATAGGTAATGTAGTCCTTATTGGGATTCAACGCAGGGGGGTTCCTCTTGCTCGAAGGTTGGCAGATAAGATTAAAGAATATGAAGGCGTTGACATTCCGGTGGGAGTATTGGATATCACTCTTTATAGAGATGATCTCTCTACCTTAGCAGAGCATCCCGTAATAAACAGTACAGACATTCCTTTTGATATAAATGGACGAATTGTTGTTATGGTAGATGATGTACTTTTCACTGGGAGAACTGCCAGAGCCGCTATGGATGCATTAATTGATTTGGGAAGGCCAAAAGCCATACAATTTGCTGTGTTAGTAGATAGGGGCCATCGAGAACTACCCATAAGAGCAGATTATGTTGGTAAAAATCTCCCGACTTCACGAAGCGAAATTGTTAATGTGCAGCTAATGGAAGTTGATCAAGTAAATAGAGTTGCTATAGCTGAGATAACCCTTTAAATCAGTCCTGAGAGGCTGTCAAGGGATAATACAGTCAGTGTATTATGCCTTGATAATATGAAATCAAGGCATTTTTTGTGCCTAGAGATATACTATTCATACCATATTTTTACTTTACAAAGGAGGATTTATAATGCAATCTATTACTCAAGAAACTAAACTTAGTCCATGGAAGGTTATTATTCTAGGTATACAACATGTTTTTGCCATGTTTGGCGCAACAGTACTGGTTCCGGCTTTGACGGGACTAGATCCTTCAGTAGCCTTATTTACAGCCGGGGTAGGAACATTATTATTCCACTTGGTTACAAAGAAGAAAGTACCAGTGTTTTTAGGCTCTAGTTTTGCATTCATTGCTGCTATAGCTACTGTTGTAAAAGATCAGGGAGTAGCCTATGCAGGTGGTGGAGTCATCGTAGCCGGTTTGCTTTATCTGGTCCTAGCAGGTCTAGTTTTAGTATTTGGCGTCGAGAGGATACGAAGCTTTTTCCCTCCACTAGTAACTGGACCAATGATTACCGTTATAGGTCTAACTCTCAGTCCTACAATCATAGCAAATAATATCATTGGAGCTGACGTTGGGACCATTGGCCAGCGATGGATTGTAGTTTTAGCTGTAGTAGCAACCATGGTTATAGTATCCATATTTGTAAAAGGATTTTTTAAACTGGTACCAGTTTTATTAGGAATTATTGTTGGCTATCTGGTATCAATTCTGTTCAATTTCGTTGACTTTTCAGTTATTAAAGAAGCGCCTATTTTTGCATTACCGGATTTTACATTACCAAAGTTTGATATAAAGGCCATATCCCTTATTGCACCCATAGCCATTGTTACGTTTATGGAGCATATCGGAGATATTACCACCAATGGCGCAGTTGTAGGGCAGGATTTCTTTGAAGATCCGGGCTTACACAGAACCTTGATTGGAGATGGTCTAGCAACAGCATTTGCAGGATTTCTGGGTGGACCTTCAAATACCACATACAGTGAAAATACTGGAGTATTGGCAGTAACCAAAGTGTATAATCCTGCGATCTTGAGGGTGGCAGCTATATTTGCAATTGGTCTAAGCCTAATCGGCAAGATAGGAGCTGTTCTGCAGACCATCCCTGCCCCTGTAATGGGTGGTGTTAGCATACTACTGTTTGGAATGATTGCTAGTGTAGGTCTAAGGACTTTAGCTGACGCTAAGATTGATTTTACCCATAGTCGAAATCTTATAATAATCTCGTTAATGCTGGTCATGGGGCTAAGTGGTGTAGAATTTGCAATAGTACCCGGGGCTACATTATCCGGAATGAGCCTTGCAGCCCTCGTCGGTGTCTTACTAAACAAGATATTGCCTGAAAACATATAACATATAAAGAGTAGTAGGAACTTCCTAACTACTCTTTTTTTAAATGACGTTCTATGCAGGTAGAAAGTGGTGATAATATGGCATTAATACAAAAGGATATCCTGGGACTACGCAGTTTAACGCAAGAAGAGATTTGGGAAATCCTAGACACTGCCGAACTTATGAAGTATATTCTAAAGCAGAATAATAAAAGGACTCCACATCTTCAAGGGAAATCTATTGTTAACCTTTTCTATGAAAACAGCACCAGAACACGATTATCATTTGAATTAGCCAGTAAATATATGAGTGCCAGCACAGCAAATATCTCCTCATCCTCCAGTAGTGTAGCTAAAGGTGAGAGCTTGAGTGATACCTGCAAGACCATTGAAAAGATGGGAGCAGATGTGATAGTAATCCGTCATCCTATGGCTGGAGCAGCACATATGGCAGCAAAATATGTTAAAGCATCCATTATTAATGCTGGAGATGGCATGAATGAGCATCCTACCCAAGGATTGTTGGATATGTATACTATTAGGGAATATAAGACTGATTTTAGGGGATTAAAAGTTGCAATAATCGGGGACATACTCCACAGCAGAGTAGCCAGGAGCAATATCTGGGGGCTCTCCAAGATGGGGGCAGAGGTGGCCGTATCAGGTCCCAATACATTATTACCTCCTGAACTCGAAAGAACCGGAGTTAAGGTTCACCATAGGGTTGAAGAAGCCATTAAAGGTGCTGATGTTGTTATAGTACTAAGATTACAGAAGGAACGACAGCAAAGTGGTCTTTTACCATCTCTTAGGGAATATTCACAAATCTATGGAGTCAATAAGGAAAGGTTGAAATTGGCCAAGAAGGATGCTTTGCTTATGCACCCTGGTCCCATTAATAGGGGTATTGAAATAGCATCGGATGTAGCAGATGGAATACACTCTAGCATCCAAGAACAGGTAACCAATGGAGTGGCGATTAGGATGGCCATACTCTATCTGATAACGCGTCGAAGGGGGGAACAGGGTGATGTTATGCATTCATAATGGAAATATCATTAATGGTAAAGGTGAGATATTCCATAGACAGGATTTATTGATCCAAGACAATAAAATTATAGGTATAGGAAACGACTTAATGAATAAGGCCCATGAAATTATTGATGCTAGCAATCTATGGGTTCTTCCCGGACTAATAGATGCCCACTGTCATCTCAGAGAACCAGGGTTCGAATATAAGGAAGATATTGTTTCAGGTACTCAAAGTGCAGCAGCCGGAGGATTTACTAGTATAGCTTGTATGCCGAACACCTTGCCTGCTATCGATAGTGCAGCTATGGTTGAGTATATAAAGCTGAAAGCTGCATCAGAGGGCTTGGTTAGGGTATATCCTATAGGCGCTATCACAAAACAAAGAGAAGGCAAAGTTATGGTGGAGATGGGTGAGATGAAGAGGGCAGGGGTGGTAGCCCTATCCGATGATGGTGATCCGGTCTCAAACTCAAACACGATGAGGCTAGCTTTAGAATATGCGAAACAGTTTGATCTTTTAATAATATCCCATTGTGAGGATAAAGACTTGGGAGCAGATGGTGTAATGAACGAAGGATACATGTCCACTATACTGGGACTAAAAGGGATCACTCCGGCTGCTGAAGAAGTTATGGTGGCTAGAGATGTAATTTTATCGGAGGTTACCAAAACCCCTATCCATATAGCTCATGTAAGTACTAAGAGATCAGTAGAGATTATTCGACAAGCCAAGCTGCGGGGAGTTCCAGTTACCTGTGAGACAGCACCACATTATTTTGCAGCTACTGATGAATGGGTTGAGGGATATGATACCAGCACCAAGGTAAATCCACCCCTTAGAACTCAACAGGATGTGGAGGCCATAAAGGAAGGGTTAAAGGATGGTACCATCGATATAATTGCTACGGATCATGCTCCTCATCATGAAGATGAGAAAAATGTGGAATACAACTTAGCGGCTAATGGTATATCTGGTTTTGAAACTGCCTTCTCCTTATCATATACCCACCTTGTGGATACAGGAGTTCTGTCTTTGGATGAATTGGTAGAGAAACTAAGCACGAAGCCAGCTAAAATACTTAATATCCGAGGTGGGACTCTGGAGAAAGGTAAACCTGCTGATATAACCATAGTTGATATCTCGAAAGAATACCAAGTGGATAGAGAAAAGTTTTTTTCAAAGGGTAAGAATACACCTTTTCATGGGAAAAAGCTAAAGGGCGAGATAATCTATACCATAGTTGACGGTAAGGTGGTATATGAAAGGGATGTTGTAAGATGATAGATAGATTAATTGCTAAGATAATAGAAAAAGAAAATCCAATAGTTGCTGGATTGGATCCAAAGCTGGATTATCTACCGAAAAACTTATTGGAGAAGCATTTTAACCAAGGAGCTAGCCTAGAAGCAGCAGCTGAGGCCATTTTGGAGTTTAATATAAAAATTCTGGACAGTATCCATGATCTCATTCCTGCTGTAAAGCTACAGATTGCCTATTATGAATTGTATGGCCTGCCTGGCTTGAATACTTTTGCAGAAACCATTAAGTATGCAAAAGAAAAAGGTCTAATAGTCATTGGCGATGTCAAAAGAAATGATATAGGATCAACTGCAGAAGCTTATTCCGCTGCATATATAGGATATACTCCCTTGGAGAGAAAAATGGTTCAGGCTTTTCCTGTAGACATGATTACTGTAAATCCTTACCTAGGTAGTGACGGAATAATACCCTTTATTAAGGATTGTAAAAGATATAAAAAAGGCATATTCGTGTTAGTTAAAACATCCAATCCTTCCTCTGGTGAACTGCAAGACCTTATGACAATAGATGGTTTAAGGTTATATCAAAAGGTCAGCGAGAAAGTAAGTGATTGGGGTAAAGAGCTTGTAGGAAGCTATGGGTATAGCAACGTCTGTGCAGTTGTAGGAGCAACCTATCCAGAGCAACTGTCTGAACTAAGACAGATAATGCCAAATACCTTCTTTTTAGTGCCTGGATATGGAGCACAAGGCGCAACGACCAAGGATATAATGGGAGGGTTTGATAAAAGGGGGCTAGGCTGCCTTATAAACGCCTCTAGAAGCATTATGTGTGCATATCGTGATAAGGCATGGCAGGACATGTTTAGTCCGGAGGAGTTTCCACTTGCTTCCAGAGCAGAAGTAAAAAGGATGAGGGAAGAAATCCATCAATCATTTATGGACAAAAAAGGTGTGTAACTATAGTGATCATTGAGGAGGTGATGCTATGCCTATAAACAAGGATATAAAAAAGGTTTTAGTAATTGGATCTGGTCCTATTGTTATAGGGCAAGCAGCAGAATTTGACTATGCAGGAACTCAAGCTTGCATGGCACTTAGACAAGAAGGCATCGAAGTTGTGCTTATAAACAGCAATCCTGCCACCATAATGACCGATTCCAATATGGCTGATCATATATACATAGAGCCGTTAACCACTACAGTAGTGAAAAAAGTAATAATGAAAGAAAACCCGGATAGCCTACTACCTACCCTAGGAGGCCAAACTGCCCTTAACCTGGCAATGGAATTGGCTGAAAGCGGTTTTTTGGACCAACAAGGAGTTAGGCTCCTTGGTACCTCAAAGGAGTCCATAAA
>JAWLDD010000170.1:0-5797 GCA_041686815.1 Candidatus Atribacteria bacterium
CTAACATATAAAAGTTATCCAGTAACCATTCAGCAGCATGTATTATACTTTGCTTTGCCTTGACCTGTTCATTTATCTTTTGATAAGCATCAAGCAAGGCGCTAGCATCCTCACCTATATTTAGAAATTTTCTCTTCATTGGTCCATTGTATGCGTCAGTTTTATGCCTTTCAGCTAGATCCTTTCCTCGAACAAAAAGATCTTCGTGTTTATACCATTGCTGAAGAAGTTGTTGCATTTACTGACGGTATTTTGGATGAAGATATAATAATTAATTTTATAGAAGGGTATCAATCAATTGTCCCTCTAAATAGCGATGAATTATGGATCATTCCCTTGATGATTAAGGTAGCCCTAATTAAAAGGATAAGGGAATTAGCAGTACATATAGTTGAGTTACAAAACCAAAAGAATCAGGGTCGTAAGTGGGGAGCCCTACTTTTGGAAAACATAGATGGCTCGAAAGATAAGCTACATAGACTTATTATGGAGCATGATAAAGAAAACGGATATATGTCCACATCATATGCAGAGGGAATGCTGCAGATCTTCCGAAGCAACGGAAATAGGGCTGCATCATTGATGACCTGGCTAGATGGAAAGCTTGCACTTCAAGGAACGAATATCGATGAAATGATACAAAAAGAACACCAAAAGCAGGCTGGTTACCAAGTTTCCATCGGAAATTCAATTACCAGCCTAAAGTTTTTATTATCCATAAGGTGTGAGGACATCTATGAGGACTTAAGTCCTTTAGAGAAGATCCTCAATGAGGACCCATCAGGATTCTATCCAGACATGGAATTTGCTTCCCGAAACTATTATAGAAATGAACTTGTAAAGATAGCCAGAAAGTATAAAGTAAGCGAGTTTCAGGTAGCAAAAATCGCTATTGAATGTTCCAACAATGCAATGGATTCTTCAAAAGAAGATATAAGAAAAGGCCATGTTGGATATTATCTAGTAGGTGATGGCAGAAGAGAACTAAAAGCCCATTTAGGAGATAAGCATGGAGGGAATGGATGGTTAAAGGATCATCCTACAGCTTTTTATTTAGGTTCTATTGCATTGATTGTTCTACTTGCCATGTGCCTGATGATAAATTATTTATATAGGTTGGATCCTGAACAGAACATTTTGCTGCTAGTATTATCGGGAATTTTGCTCCTGATTCCCGTAATAACATTAGCAGTAGGTTTTATGCATTGGTTAGTGCCTAGAATTATTCCACCTTGTTATCTGCCAAAACTAGAGCTAAAAGATGGAATACCTGAGGAATATCGCACCATGGTAGTGATTCCTACCCTTCTGTCCAGTGAAAAAAGGGTCTGGGAGCTTATTGAACAGATGGAAGTGTTTTATTTAGCAAATCAGGAGGAAAATCTCCATTTTGCTTTGGTAGGAGATTTTAAGGACTCAAAAAATGAACATGAACCAGATGATGAAGCTATTGTCGATGCAGCAACAAGATCCGTAAAGGAGTTAAATGAGAGATACGCACGTGACGGAGAAAGTATCTTTTATTTCTTTCACCGTCATAGACAATGGAATGCTATGCAGGGATCTTGGATGGGTTGGGATCGAAAAAGGGGAGCGTTGGTAGAGTTTACTAGTCTTCTTAGGGGAGACGATAATACCGGATTTTCCATAAAGATCGGCGACCTTTCCATATTGCCAAAAATCAAATACGTCATCGCATTGGATGCTGATACAAATCTTCCGCGAGATGCAGCTAAGCGGCTTATAGGAACCCTTGCTCATCCGCTAAATCGTCCAATAGTGGATAAATCCCTAAATAGAGTGGTAGAAGGTTATGGTTTATTGCAGCCTAGAATTGGAGTTGCAGTGGATAGTGCAAGTCGATCATCATTCGCTTTGACTTTTTCTGGGCAAACCGGTGTTGATCCTTATACTACCGCAGTTTCTGATGTGTATCAGGATTTATTTTGTGAAGGGATTTTCACCGGGAAAGGTGCTTATGATGTAGATGTATTCGATGGAATATTGAAAGAGGCTATACCTGAAAATACTGTGCTAAGCCATGACCTGTTGGAAGGATGTTATATTAGAGCAGGGTTGGTCACCGACATAGAGCTCATAGATGGATATCCAGCTAATTATATTGCCTATGCAATGAGACAACATAGATGGGTAAGAGGTGACTGGCAGCTTCTTCCATGGCTGTCTTCTAGAGTCCTTAACTCTAAAAAAGAAAATAAAAGAAACCCTTTGACTTTAATATCCAAATGGAAGATATTTGATAATTTGCGCAGAAGCTTGGTTTCCCCATCTCTATTTCTGTTATTAACTTTTGGATTAACCATTTTGCCGAGATCAGACTGGTTTTGGCTTGGGCTGTTTGCAGTTACCCTTGCATTACCACTTTTGATGGACGTGGTAGGTTCTTTTTTAGGAAAAATGGGATCTCACACTCAGTCTATGGGTGATATACTCTATGGAACTAAAAACTTAGCTATGCAAATAATACTAACTTTCGTATTTCTGGCTCATCAAGCTTATTTGATGACTGATGCCATTGTACGCACTATAATAAGGGTATTTTTTACCAGACGAAATCTACTTGAATGGGTAACAGCAGCAGATGCTGACAGAAAGTTCAAGGGAACTCTTGAGGACTATTGGAAGAAGATGTTGCCCTCAATGGTTATAGCGGTTGCCTTTTTCATTTGGGTAGTCCTATTTAGAAGATCTATTCTGTTTATTCCCTTTATCATTTCAATTATATGGCTGATGTCACCGTTAATAGCTTATAGCATTAGTAAACCAAGATATAAGAAGATTCCGGAGTTATCAAAGGAACAAATTGATAAGCTTCGAATTATAAGCAGAAAAACATGGAAATACTTCGATGAATTTGTTAATAGCCAAGAAAATTGGTTGCCTCCAGATAACTATCAGGAAGAACCTAATGTTGGGATAGCCCATAGGACTTCTCCCACAAACATAGGTATAACCTTAGCTTCAATACTATCAGCCAGGGATTTAGGATATATTAGCACAGGACAGGTTATAGATAGATTTGAAAACACTTTTAAGACCCTAAGGAAGCTGGAGAAGTGGAATGGACATCTTTATAATTGGTACGATACACGTACCCTTCAGCCATTAAAACCGAGATATGTTTCATCGGTGGATAGTGGAAACATGGCCTGTTATCTGATTCTACTTAAGCAAGGTATAAAGGAACTGCTTTCAAGACCTTTGGTTGGACGGGAATTGGTTTTAGGTTTAAAGGATACTATTAGGTTGGATTATGCAGACAATGGGAAATCTATACCCTCTATCATAAATATGTTAGAGATTGGTGAAGATATGACTTTGACCGAATGGAGGCTAACACTAAATCAGTTAGGTAATATCGGGAAGTATACCGATAGGCAGATAAACCTGTTTCAAAATGAAATTGATGAAATAGTTCCTTGGGTGGATTTGCTGCTGGACACCCCAAAGGCCATATTAGGAGAAAATGGGCTATCAGAGGATGTGAAGGAAAGCTTTAATAGATTAGTGGAGAGATTGAACAAAGATTTTACCCTCAGAAAAATCTTGGACGAGTATCACGATATTCTTGATGATCTGTCAAAGGTAATTCTGTCTTTACGCCGGTCCAAGATACCTGAACAACAATCCAGAAGGATAACCACATGGTTAAAGCAATTAGAAATTGCTCTAGGAGAATCTCATATGGCAGCTAGAAAAATCGCCATGAGATGCAAAAAGTTGATTAATTGGATAGAAGATATGTTCAACAATATGGATTTTACTGTTTTGTATAACGAAAAGAGAGAGCTATTCTCCATAGGTTATGATATAGAGGCGGATGAATTACAGGATGTATACTATGATCTATTAGCTTCTGAAGCCCGCCAAACAAGCTTTGTTGCTATTGCCAAAGGAGATATTCCTCAGAAGCACTGGTTCAAATTATCCCGTTCATTGACATTGGTGGGGGATTCCAGATGCCTTCTGTCTTGGGGAGGGACAATGTTTGAATATCTGATGCCCTTACTTATAATGAAAAACTATAAGAATACTCTATGGGACGAAACTTACCAGACAGTCATAAAGGGCCAAAAACAGTATGGAGACCAGAAGCATGTTCCTTGGGGAGTTTCCGAATCGGCTTTCTACGCCTTTGATCTGCAGCTTAACTATCAATATAAGGCTTTTGGTGTCCCAAAATTAGGATTAATGACAGGGTTAATTAAGGATATTGTTGTAGCCCCTTACGCTTCAATAATGGGATTAGCCATTGATCCCTTGGCTGCTATGAGGAATATTGAAAATCTACTGTCTGAGGGAATGGGCGGAGAATACGGTATGTACGAAGCGGTAGACTACACACCAGAGAGGGTGCCCCATAGAAGGAAGAATATGATCGTCAAAACCTACATGGTACACCATCAGGGCATGATATTCTTGGCATTGAATAACTTCCTAAACAATAATGTTATGCAGGAACGTTTTCATGCTATACCCATGATACGTGCTACTGAGTTATTGCTTCAGGAGAGGATCCCTCAAAATGAAATCATGATCAAGGATTATAACAATGATTCTGAGATTATGGACGTAGATTCAGAAAAGAAATCCTATCAGGAGATTTATGCTAGAAATATAATCGATACACCCCATACGCCTATACCTGAGGTATGTGTGCTGTCCAATAACTTCTATTCTACTATCATTACCAATAGTGGCGGTGGATTTAGCCAATACCAAGGTTTAGCCATAAATCGGTGGAGAGAGGATGTAACCAGGGATAATTGGGGTATGTTCTTTTTCATAAAGAATCTAAATTCTGGTCATTATTGGTCAGCTGCTTATCAGCCTTGCCTTGACCAGGGTGATAAATATGAAGTCATCTTTGAGGCTGACAAAGCTGTGTTTAATCGAAGGGACGGAAACATAGAGACCAAAACTGAAGTAGTTGTTTCACCAGAACATAATGTTGAAATCCGAAAACTATCTTTAAGTAACCATAGTGAACATAATAGGGTATTGGAAATAACCAGCTATTTTGAACCTATACTGACAATGCAAGAAGATGACACTGCTCATCCTGCTTTTGTCAATCTTTTCGTGGAGACCGAATATATCAATGACTATGATATTTTGCTTATGACAAGGCGGCCTAGAAGCAAAGACCAAAAACAGATGTGGCTAGCCCATACTCTTGTTATAGATGGTGATCCAATCGGAGCAGTTCAATACGAAACCGATAGATCTAAGTTCATTGGACGAGGAAGAGATCTAAGTCAGCCAAAGGCAATGGATACTGATCAACCTCTATCTAATACAACAGGAGCTGTACTGGATTCAATTATGAGTTTACGGCAACGGGTGAGCCTAGACCCTGGTACAACAGCAAGACTATCGTATATAATAGCCGTAGCAGAAACCAGAGATTCAGCTATAAACCTTGCTAGAGAGTATCAGAATACAGCTGTCATATCAAGGGCTTTTGAATTAGCTTGGACTCATAGCCAAGTAGAGATGAGATACTTGAATATTTCAGCTTCTGAGCTAAATCTATATCAAAAGATGCTCTCGTCAATTATATACACGAGTCCTGTTAGAAGCCGGATATTAGAGTCCATTAAGAACGAAAAAGGACAAAACAGTCTATGGGCATATGGGATCTCTGGAGATATTCCCATTGCTACCATACGTGTAAATGATATAGATCAGTTGGAGTCGGTTAAACAGATACTTTCCATCCATGAGTATTGGCGTTTAAAAGGTGTTTTGGTGGATCTGGTAATACTGAATGAAT
>JAWLDD010000171.1:0-5756 GCA_041686815.1 Candidatus Atribacteria bacterium
ATTTAACCTAATTATCCCATTATCTTTTTATATATCCTATCAACTTCAAAATATACCCTTTCCAGATCTATGGTTAAAAGCCGTTTGTTTTCCATCAGCCTCTGACCGTTGACCCAAACACTGTCTACGTCGGAAGAATACCCGCTATAAACCAAATGGGTTACCCAATCACCATGAGGATAATAGTGAGGCCCACTTATATCCATTAGTATAATATCCGCTTTCTTACCAGGGGATAAGCTGCCTATCCTATCTTCCAAGCCAAGGGCCTTGGCACCGTTTATGGTGGCCATTTCAAGAGCCGTTGCTGCAGGTATAAGGATCGGCTCCTCCTTGACTCCTTTGGATACAAGGGCTGCTAGAGACATTTCCTTCATTATATCCAAATTGTTGTTGCTGGCAGCTCCGTCGCTACCCAATGAAACAGTGATGCCTTTATCCAGCATCGCATCTATTGGCGCAATGCCACTTCCCAATTTTAAGTTGCTTGCTGGGCAATGGGATACCTTTACATCCTTTTCCTTTAAAATGTCCATGTCTTCCGGGGACAGGTGCACACAATGAGCAGCCAGAACATGGCCGTCTAGCATACCAAGATCATATAGGTGCCTAACTGGGCTCTTCCCATAGCTTTCAATACTGTTTTCCACTTCCTGCCTTGTCTCAGAAAGATGGATGTGGATGCCCACTCCCAGATCACTAGCTAGTGCTGCGCATTCTTGTAGGTATGAAGGCTGACAGGTATATATGGCATGTGGTCCCACCATCACTTCAATTCTACCATCGGCCTGGCCATGCCAATCCTCCCACAGCTTACGGTTTTCCTCCAGCCTCATATTTGATTTTTCATCGGGACCTTGCAGCCCTCTGGCTAGCACACCTCTAACTCCCGAATCCTTCACAGCCAAAGCGGTCTGCTCCATAAACATATACATATCTGCGAAGGTGGTTACACCAGCCCTTATCATCTCTGCAATCCCAAGCAATGATAGCCAATAGGCATGGGACTCTGACAGTTTGTCCTCCAATGGCCAAATCTTTTGGGATAGCCATTCCATTAAAGGTAAATCGTTGGCATAGCCTCTGAAAAGGGTCATGGACAAATGGGTATGGGTATTTATAAACCCTGGCAAGGCAAGCATGCCTTTTCCGTCCTGGACTATATCGTAATCCCTTTGCCCATCAAGATCCAACCCATCCCCCACATAGGCTATTTTGTCTCCTTCAATAAGGATACAGCCTTTTTTATAAAAGGTTTCCTTATCATCCATGGTTAGGATGTCTATATTCTCAATTAGGGTTGTCATATTTATTTCCTCCCATACTCTTATTGTTTTTCGAATAGATCAAATTTCAAAGGTTAATTAAGGATTTTTTAATAATTAATTGTCATTCTTTTCTGTAAAATCATCTTTATAAAGTTGCACAAATATGATATAATTACAATGGCTCCCTTGTGCAAACCATATTATATCTTCGCCCTACTATATATAGTCTGCAATATAGCTCATCTAATAATTCTTGAACGTGTCTAAACAACGGGAGTAAAATACGTTTAAGGAGGAATTGTGAATGTCGGCACCACAATTTGTCAAGGAGTTTAATGCAGATCTAGGGGAATTATCATTAAATACTGGCAGCGGTAAACACTGGAAAAGATTTGCCGCCAACAACATCGCAGCTATACGAAAGACAAAGATAGAAAAGAAGAAGCTGTTTATCAAAAGAACCGTTGATAGAATAGAGATAGATATCAACGGAGAAGCAAATCCCTTTGTAATCGAAAAGGGAGTTATCAAAGACGATTTCGAATGGGTAGCCAATGTACTTAAATCCTTTGCAGAAAAGAATAAAGTAAAATACCTTGATGAGTAGGGAAAAGTCCAGAGTCTCTGGACTTTTCGCTATTTCTTCTTTACCATGATAAGGGCTACATCATCCTTTAGCCTATCCTTAGTATCTTTCCCAAAATCCTTTACTATGGAATCCATAAAAAGCCTAGGGTTGCTCTTGACCAAGGCTTTATTTGTATCTATGTAGCTAAGAATATCATCACAGGTTTTCATCTCGTACTTGTGATCTTCGGGTTCTAACAAGCCATCGGTGTACAGGATAATACAATCACCTGGTTTGATCTCTACTCTGTGCATATCGTACTCATAGTCTTCAAGAATACCCACTACAAATCCATTGTTCTCTAATAGGTATGTCCTGTCATTAGTACTATCCAGTATTATTGGATAGGGATGTCCTCCATTGGTGTAAGTAAGTACGCCGTCTTCAATAAGGCCTAAAAAAGCTGTTAAATAGTAAGTACCGTGAGTAAGGTTATAAAAGGTGGAGTTCATCTCCCTAATGACCTCTGCAGGTGTAGAGTGTTGGGTAACAATATTCTTGAACAGAACCTTCATCATTGACGAAAGCATGGCTGCAGCCACACCATGACCCGATACATCAGCGATAAACAGCCATACTTTATCCCCTATTTGTACACATTCATAAAAATCCCCACTAAGCTCATCGCTGGGGATATATTTGCCTATCATTTCAACGCCTGGGAGGGATTTAGATTCATCTATTAATATACTTTGAAGTGCATTGGCTACCTTAAGCTCCTCCTTCATCCTCTGGTTCATATGAAGAAGCATACGCTTTTGTTCATATGCGATAAGGGCATTCTTTACCTTAACGGGCAAAACGATTTCCATCTGCTGTATAGTCAAAGGCTTGGTAAAATAATCCGTAGCACCTAGCTCAAGGGCTTCCCTAACGATATCCACTTCATCCATTGCAGAATTTACGATGATGGGAATATCTCTAAATTCTTCGGTGGATTTTACCTCTTTCAGGACTTCAAAGCCATCCTTTTTTGGCATTATTAGATCCAGTATAACAATATCAACATTTCTTTGGAATATATATTCCAATGCCTTATTACCGTCTGAAGCCTCATAAAAGTTTATATTCTCTATTTTCCGTTCCAATGCTCTTTTTATCAACTTTCTATTTAGCAGCATATCATCTGCTATTAAAACGTTATATGCCATTTTGCCCCCCCTCTACCCTTTATCAGGAATATTCGTATATCCCACTGTAACATTACGGGAAAATGGTTTACTCCGTCAGGCTAAACAACTCTAGAAATAGCGCTTATAATCTTGTAATCGTCGAAGGGCTTTTTAAGGAAGATATCGATACCCAATTCCTGGGCTTGTCCCATGATATCTTCATCGCCCATAGCACTGAGCATGATGATCCTGGCCTCAGGATCTATTTCCTTAATCTTCTTGGCAGCCTCCAATCCATCCATAATGGGCATGGTAATATCCATAAAGACCAGATCAGGTCTTAGTGATTGGTACATTTGAACACCTTCTCTGCCATCTTTGGCATCACCGCAAACTTCATAACCATGCTTTTCCAATGTTCTTCTCAACAGCCTGTGAATGATAGGTGAATCATCCACCAATAAAATCCTTTTGATCACCATACCTCATCTCCCTATGTATAGCTATATATATGTAACCTTATTCTACCATATTCGACCTTTTTTATCTATACTTCCAAACCAATATTTACCTCTATGTTGCCTAAAGGCGTTACCATATCTATGGATATGGTCTCAACAGAGCTGATTATAAAGAATATGTCCCTACCAAAGATAATGGAAGGTGGCGTAATATCTACTTCCAGTCCATTACTGGACAAAAGTATGGAGGCATTGCCGGTCACCATATTGGCGAATTCACCAATGGCACTTCTCCCCATCTCGTCCAGTTGATCAACTGGCATACCCATCATCATGGCAGACACTATTCTCTTAGCGGTGTCAGTGGACATGGAATAGGCAATATTGCCTCTCAATTGCCCCACCACGCCAATTACTGCCGTTATATCGGTACTTACGTGCATTATATCTCGCTTTGCAAGCTTTCCTCTTTTTATATCCGCTATTCCAAACTGTTCCATAATACTCTTTATGGATTCTAAAAACGGTAATATATATTTTACATCCATCATCCAACGCTCCCTTCCCAAGCCACGTTGATTCGAATTCTGCCATGAACTGTATTCCCCCATGCTGTTTGGGAGCTTAATTTAGGTATTGAGATGATTGCATCTTTACCAGCAAATACTACTGGCGGTGCCAATCTCAAGTTCATGGACAATCTATTATTGATAAGGGTGATGGCGTTACCGGATACTATATTGTTTATCTCAGCCACCGCAGACAGCACCATATGGTCTTTTACATCATGAAACTGCTCACCCAAAATGGTATTTGCCATGTGTAGAGCCAAGGTAGGCTCCATATCCATGAGCAGCCTGCCTTTTTTTCCTCCTGCAAAGGTAATGATTGATGATATTCCCAAGGAGGGTATCTCGCCAGGTTCTTCTACCATAGAATCCATGCCTTCTATCTCTACATCTGTCATCTCCTTGATGATGTCTATAACGCTTGTGACGAACGGACCGTACAATTCTCTATCCAAAGATATTCCTCCCTTACTGCTATATGTGTGCCATTTGAAATATGATTTCCATCTCCCCTGCCATCAAGCGTCTACACACTTGGGGAAGGCTTTCCTTGTAAATGAGTTCTAGATTTTGTCCACCAATGGAAAATGGAGAAGTCAATAGAAAATGATGGGGTGTGTTGGATAGCATGGTCTTTACTTCTCCAGCCATAATGTTGACCAATTCGGCTATGCCGTCAAAGAGATCCTGCTGGCTCAGCTCTTCGGGCAATACGCCCGTCATGTATGCAATGATGACAGCTGCTGTACTATGCTCCATGGCCAAGGACACTATGGTATCCTTGGCTCCGTGCAGGATCATGGCTGCCATAATGGAAGGTTTCATGCTTGTCTCGTCTGACTGGTTGCAGTCTATACTTGTCACTTCAAAGCCTGCCATCATTCTAAGAACCTGGCTTAAACTCTCAGTAAAGAATTCAGCTATCTTTTCCAGCTCTATATTATGCATCCCTGTATTCCCCCCTCCCTAAACTTTCCATAATCCTCTTTATAAGCTCCTCTATGGTAAAGGGCTTAACCAAGTAATGTGTTGCTCCAGCTTGTATTGCTTTAACGATATTTTCCCTCTCGCTTTCGGTGGTGACCATCATAACAGGAATGGATCTAAACCGCTTGTCAGCTTTTAATCTTTCCAGTACTTCTAAGCCAGTTAATCCAGGCATGTTCCAATCAAGGAGAATAAGGTCAATATTCTTATATTCCTTATTCAGTACATCCATAGCTTCCATACCACTGGCAGCCTCCAACAGATTTCCATCCAACACCTCAACTGCTCCCCTAATGATCTTTCTGACTATAGCCGAATCATCAACGGATAGGATATTCATAAACCCAACTCCTTTACCCCATAATATACTCCTCCTTGATGCAGCTTTCTCACAAACTTATCACCATAATCGGTAAAGACCTCTGAATTGCCCAGAAACAATACCCCATTGGGACGATTCAATACGCCGTTTATCTTTTGTAGCACTTCCCTTTTGAGCTGGTTTGAGAAATATATGATTACATAACGACAGAAAACAATATCATATTTACCCAAGGTGATAAAACTATTCTGCAGATTAAACTGTCTAAACTGGACCCTGTCCCTAATGTCTTTAGATAGAATCCAGCTTCTACCCTCTTTGGTGAAATATCTGTCCCGATACTCAGGGGGGAGTCCTCTAATTATGGATATGCTATCATATTTACCTGCCCTGGCTATCTGTAATACGG
>JAWLDD010000172.1:0-5711 GCA_041686815.1 Candidatus Atribacteria bacterium
CATCTATTTTGGTGTATTGAAAACAGGAGCTTTGGCGGTGCCCTTGAATTTCCGATTTACCGCTTCGGAGATAAAGAAGTGCCTGGAGACAGCCCAAGCTAAAGTGCTCATATATGGACCAGAATTCAAAGAGCGAATTGATGATATAATGGATGACACCGATTGTATCGAGAGCTTTATCTACGTGGGAGATGATTGTCCCAAAGGAGCGGCAAGTTTTTATGATCTAATTCAATATGCTCCTACCCATTGTCCTGATATAACTATCACCGATGACCAGGACGCTGCTCTTTATTTTACTTCGGGGACTACTGGAATACCCAAACCCATTCTCCTTACCCATGCCAACTTGGCTTCTGCATGCATAACGGAAAACCATCACCATCTTCAGACCCATGAGGATAATTTCCTATGCATACCACCTCTCTATCATACCGGAGCCAAGATGCACTGGTTTGGGAGTCTAATGGTCGGGTCCAAGGCTGTTATTCTAAAGGGAGTAAAGCCTGAATACATACTGGAAGCTATATCTGAAGAACAGGCCACCATAGTATGGCTGCTGGTGCCCTGGGCTCAGGATATATTGGATGCCATTGAGTCAGGAAGGGTAGATTTGAAAGACTATAAGTTGGATCAGTGGAGATTAATGCATATTGGTGCTCAGCCTGTGCCTCCTAGCCTTATTAAGAGGTGGAGAAAATACTTCCCCAATCAATCCTATGACACCAACTATGGCCTTAGCGAGTCCACGGGGCCTGGTTGTGTTCATCTTGGCATAGAGAATATACACAAGGTAGGTGCCATAGGAAAGCCAGGCTATAACTGGGAAGCTAAGATCGTAGATGAGCATGGACATCCAGTACCCCTAGGCCAAACAGGAGAACTTATTGTAAAAGGTCCAGGAGTCATGAAGGGCTATTACAACAATGAAGTCGAGTCCAAAAAAGTCCTGAAGAACGGATGGCTATATACCGGGGATATGGCACGCCAAGATTCCGATGGCTTTATCTACCTGGTGGACAGAAAAAAAGATATTATAATCTCTGGAGGAGAGAACATCTTTCCGGTGGAGATCGAGGACTTTCTTCAAGAACACCAAGATATTAAGGATGCAGCCGTTATCGGGATGCCCGACCCGCGCTTGGGTGAAGTGCCTATAGCTATAGTGGAACCCAAATCTGGCAGACAGCTGGCAGAATCAGCTATATTGGATTTTTGCAACGCCCTGCCCAGATATAAGAGGCCCAAGAAAGTTATCTTTGATAAGGTGCCCCGCAATCCTACTGGTAAAATAGAAAAGCCAGCTTTAAGGGAAAAATGGTGTGGCCAGCCTATTAGTGTATTAGTATAACCTTTAAATTTTGCTTTTGCCTAGACTCAAAGAGGACTGTCCCAATATAGACAGTCCTCTTTAGTTTATCTCATCACTTATTCTATAAGGAAGCTGATAAAATATCTGCAGACAGCTAGCTCTTTTATACTTAAGATATTCCTCTCATCTTGCTTGCTGTAACTATCCTATCTACCGCTACCATATATGCACCCATTCTTAGGGTAGTACCAGCATTTACAGCCTTATCCCATACCTCGTTAAAGGCTTTGATCATGATGTTTTCCAGTCTCTTATTGATCTCCTCTTCTTCCCATCTAAAGGATTGGAGGTTTTGTACCCATTCAAAATAGGATACGGTAACTCCACCAGAATTGGCTAGGATATCAGGAACTACTACCACACCATTTTGCTCAAGGATCTTATCTCCTCCTACTGTGGTTGGTCCGTTAGCCCCTTCAACAATTATCTTAGCTTTGATACGTGGAGCTATTTCCTCTGTAATCTGGTTTTCCAGTGCAGCTGGGATCAGGATATCCACGTCTTGCAATAGCAACTCTTCATTGGAAATTCTAACTAGACCTGGAGCATCATAGTCCTTTAGAAGCCTACCACGCTGTGCAGTGAGGAAGTCCATGATCTCCTCTATATTTAAACCTTCCTCGGAGTAAATACCTCCGGAAACGTCACTTAGTGCTACAACCTTGCAGCCTTCCCTATACAGAAGCTTAGCAGCAGTTCCTCCCACGTTGCCCGCACCTTGGACCGCAACCTTTGCACCCTTTAAGGATAATCCGAGCTTTTTGGAGATCTCCCTTGTCATTAGCATAACTCCGCGACCTGTAGCTTCTCCTCTACCTAAAGATCCTCCAATGGGTATTGGCTTGCCGGTGACTACTCCAGGAGATAGATGCCCTTTTAACGTGCTATATGTATCCATAAACCATCCCATTATTTCTGCATTGGTATTTACGTCGGGAGCTGGAATATCGATTTCTGGTCCTATTACGGGATAAAGTAGAGTTGCATATTTTCTTGTTAGCCTCTCAAGCTCGCCTTTGGATAATTTAGTGGCATCAACGGTTACACCGCCTTTACCTCCACCATAGGGAATATCCACTACGGCACACTTAAAGCTCATCCATGCTGCCAAAGCCTTTACCTCATCCATATCAACATTTTGGTGATATCGGATACCGCCTTTGTAAGGCCCTCTGACGCCGGAGTGCTGTACCCTGTAGCCTTCAAATACCTTTACAGAACCGTCATCCATTACCACGGGTATGGACACCTTTACCTCTCTTTCAGGGTATTTCAGTTGGATATAATCCTTTTCCTCTAATCCCAACATGCTTGCAGCCCTATCCAAGACTTCCAGCATTTCCTCATAGGGGTTGTATTTATTGCTCATATCCTTCCCTCCGCATCTATTAATTCCATAATCTGTCCCTGCTAGTTAAAAGCCTTCCCTAAAGCAGTATTAGAATACCTGTTTAAGATTATGAAATTTCACTAATATAAAAATGTATTTCATCCTATAATTATATGCTTCCCGTAGTTCTATGTCAATGTTATTGCAAGTTTTACTCCAAAAAGTTGCAATATATCGGAAATTTAAATAGAAACCCCTAGAATCAGTATATTGACTCTAGGGGTATTATCTTAGTCGTTATTGTCCCAATCCTCATCATTGCCTCTATTATCCCGGCCTTTACCCTTGTTGTTGCCTTGGTTGCCATTATTTCTACCTTTGTCCTTGTTGTCATTGTTATCGTTATTCCACTGGTTGTCATTGTCGTTCTGGTCATTTCCCCAGTCGTCATTGTCCTCATCGCTATCCCTTCCGGGGAACAGGCCTTCAAAGAAGTCCTTTAACTCATCCCAAGGATCCGGTGCTGGAGGTTCGGTATGGATATCGCAGAAGTATTTCTGATGCTCCGGATTGTTGAAATCAAGACTGTTTATCTCAGCCATTCCGCTAAATCCATAATATGCACTTGGGATCCATTTGTTCCTCTGCTCTTGGGACAACTTCCAATATGGAGAATCGCTTTCGAGGAAATAGACAGACTTAGTAGTAATGATGTCTTCTGGGCAATAGGGTCCTGGCAATTTTCCGGTTTCCTTACATATCTGTATCACGCCGTGTTGGTCACAAACCTCACTAGGAACAGTATCGGGTTTAAACCAATCCACAACCACATCTTGGGAAGGACAGTTGGGACTTGCCAGCTTGCCCGATATCTTGCACACCCTTTTTTGTACCAAGCCCAGTTCTTCAGGGCCTTTATCCAAAATATCCTTGTCCTCCAGCCCTGCCTCTTCATGGATTCTAGCCATAAAGGCTTGCCATAGGGGCGCTGCATATTTACCACCGTTAACACCGTCGCCTAAGGGTTTACCTTCGTCATGTCCAATCCATACAGCTCCCGTGTAATAGGGAGTAAAGCCTGCAAATACAACGCCTTTAAAATCAGTATTGGTACCCGTCTTACCTGCTACAGTCATACCTGGTATAAGGGCATTTTTACCCGTTCCATTCTTGACGGCATCCTTCATCATGTCTATCAACATCCAAGAGGTGGCTTCGCTAAACACCTTGCGCTGAACCCTGTTTTGGGTTCTGTCAATTATAGTCTTTCCATCCTTGTCTACCACTTTTAGTACCGATATGGGTTCATGATAGACTCCTCCGTTGGCGATGGCACTGTATGCACCAGCCAATTCCACCGGAGTCATGGATGAAGTACCAAGAGCTAGTCCTGAACCATTAACTTGGATGTGAGAAGGATCCACACCCAATCCCTCCATATAGGTCTTGGATCTTTCGAAACCTACGTCATAGGTAAGAACTTGGGCAGCCACTACATTGAGGGAGTTTCTAAGTCCATGCCTCATGGTAGTCGGTCCAGTATAACTGCCCCCTCCGTAGTTTTTGGGAAACTCCTGCTTAGCATCCCATCCTTCTATCTTTACCGGGATGTTGTGGTATATGGTAGCTGGAGATTTTCCCTCTTCCAGCGCGGGACCATATACCGATATGGGTTTAATGGTAGAACCCACCATAACCGGAGAGATGGCACGGTTCAATTCTCTCTTGTTGGTAGGCGCTGTTCGTCCTCCCACTATTGCTTTTATATGTCCATTGTTGTCCATAACCACAGCCGCAGCTTGAGGTTGAGGTAGAGGATTATCATCTTCTGGCAAATCCGGGTATTTATCCCAGTTGTAGACGGTGTCCTCCACTGCCTTTTGGATATTCACATCCAGTGTAGTATAGATCTTCAAACCATTGGTATATATAAAATCGTCGGCCTTGCGGCGGCCTTCACTGTTATTCTCCCATCCCTTGAGTTTGATTATGGCGTCTCTTACCTCGTAGACGGCGTATTCAATAAAGGGAGCCATGTCGTAAAGCTTTAACCTGGTTGCATCTTTGACAACCTTAAGCTCTTCATTCTTGGCGGTTTCATATTCCTGCTGGGTAATAAATCCATTGTCCAGCATTGCCTTCAGTACCAATTCCGCCCGGGCCTCGGTTATATGCCTTCTATCCTCACTGCCATGATAATTTCTTCGGGGATTGTATGATGCAGGGTTTCTTACCAGCCCTGCCAGTACAGCCATTTCCTTTAAGGTAAGATCGTTCATATCGTCCTTGCCGAAGTAATCCTTGGCAGCTGCCTTAACTCCATAGTTTCCTTCTTCAAAATTTATGGTGTTTAAATAGGCTTCCAATATCTCGTCCTTGGAGAACTCCCGTTCCAGTTTAAGGGCTAAATATGCTTCTTGGATTTTACGGGTATAGCTCCTTTCGGGGGTGAGATACAAGGTCTTTACCAACTGCTGAGTAATGGTACTTGCACCCTGCACATGACCACCTTTAAGGTTGTTTATAAAGGCACCACCTAACCTAATAAGGTCTATACCCTTGTGTTCTCTAAATCTTTTATCTTCAATGGCGATAAAGGCCTCTTCTAGTTTATCAGGAATCTCATCCAAAGATGCCCATACACGGTTTTCTACACCGAAATACTCGGTTATGGGGTTACCGTCCTGATCATAAAAGAAAGAGGTTTCGCTCTGTTCTTCGATTTTTCTTAAATCCAGAGGAGGAGCTCCATCAATGATGGATTTGACAGCTCCGGCTCCAAAGAAGCCAGCAACAAGCAATACAACTAATGCCACTAGCATTACGGATTTAAATATGTGTCTATTCTTTTTAGCTACTGCTCTTTTTCCTTTTTTCAATGCTCTCGTAGCCTCTGTCATACCTACATCACCTCATACCCCCAATTTTAACACGAAAATATGTCCAATTTATAAATAATATATTAATATTTGTAGGTATTATGAGGAAAGTCAGTTAAATAACTCTAAC